>SKLO01000021.1 GCA_007123195.1 Verrucomicrobiales bacterium
ACCATCGCCCACGGGCTCGGTTTGCCGCTCGATCACGTGCTCTACAGCCCGAGCAAACGGCCGTTCACCGTGGCCCACCGCGGCCAGCCCGCGCTGGACGTGTTTGCCTGAACGGGAGCCCGGCCGCGGCGCCGCCACCGGCTGATGGACGATTCGCCGTCGGCGCCGAAGATCCGTGCCCGATCGTGGGCCGGCAACAGGCACAAGAACCGGCCGTCCCCTGCCTGGGCGGGTGTGCTCGTGGGGGGCGCGCTCGTGTGGCGGTAGCTGACGCGCCCGAGCTGAAGGGGGGGCGAGCCCGGTCTCCGGCCGATCGCCCGGACTGGCGGGATCAGCCCTGGTCCCGATACCTGGCCAGCACCTCGCCGGCCTTGTCCGGCGCCACGTTCTCGTGCAGGTCGTCCTCGACCAGGCACACCGGCGCGGTGCCGCAACTGGCCAGACACTCGGCGAACTCGACGCTGAACCGCCCGTCCTCGCTGACCGCGATCGGGTGATGATGGTCGACCCCCGAGCGGTCGATGCCGGCCGCCTGGCAGAATTTCTCCATCAACTCGTAGCTGCCGGCCATGGCGCACGACAAGGTGCGGCAGACGCGAATGTGGCACCTGCCCGGGCGGGTCTGGCGGAATCCCGGATAAAACGTCACCACCTCCAGCACCTGCACCGGCGGCAGCCCCAGCTTGTCGGCCACCCACGGAATGGCCTCGTCGGGTATGTGGCGATGATGCTTCTGCACCAGGTGCAGCACCGGCAACACGGCGCTGCGCTTGCTCACGGGATACTTGGCCACCACCGCGTCAATGCGGTCGCGAAGTTCGGCGGGCGGGTCGAAGGACATGACGAGAAAAGTCGGGCGGGATCGGGCGGACGGGCCGGTGCGGCGGCTCAGCGGTCGCATTCGCCCATGACAAAATCGAGACTGCCGAGAATGGCCACCACGTCGCTGATCATGTGGCCCGGCATCAACTCGCTGACGATGCTGAGATTGACGAACGACGGCGCACGGATCTTGAGCCGGTGGGGCACGCCCCCGCCCTTGCTGCAGATGTAGAACCCGAGTTCGCCCTTGGGATTCTCGGCTCCGAAATAAACCTCCCCGGCCGGGGCGTCGATGCCCTGGGTGGCGATGATGAAGTGGTGGATCAGCTCCTCCATGCTCATCAGCACCTTGTCCTTGGCCGGCAACAGGTTCTTGCTGTCGGCAATGTTGACCGGGCCATCGGGCAGCGTGGCGATCACCTGGCGCAGAATCGCCACGCTCTGGCGCATCTCCTCCATGCGCACCAGGTAGCGGTCAAAGCTGTCGCCCACCGTGCCCACCGGCACGTCGAAGTCATACTGCTCGTAACCCAGGTAGGGATGGGCCCTGCGCAGGTCATGGTCGACCCCGCTGCCGCGCAGGTTGGGGCCGGACAAACCGTAGGCGATCGCCTGCTCGCGGCTGATCACGCCCACGTCCCTGGTGCGATCGACAAAAATCCGGTTGCGGGTCAGCAGGCGGTCGACCTCTTCGAGCGCCGGCACGAACTCGGCCATGAACTTCTCCACCCGCTCGACAAATCCGTCGGGCAGGTCGCGAATCTGGCCGCCCACCCGGGTGTAGGAAGTCGTGAACCGGGCGCCGGTCAGTTGCTCGCACAGGTCATAAATCTTCTCCCGCTCGGTGAAGGTGTAGAGGAACACCGTCATCGCGCCGACGTCCATGGCGAACGCGCCCAGGCCGAGCAGGTGGGCCGAGATGCGCGCCAGTTCGCAGGCCATCACCCGCACCGCCTGGCCGCGCGGGGGCAGTTCCCACCCCATCAGCTTCTCGACCGCGCAGGCGTAGGCCACGTTGTTGGCCAGCGGTGCCAGGTAATCAAGCCGGTCCGTGTAGGGCACGAACTGGTTGTAGTGCATGTTCTCGGCGATCTTTTCGTCGCCGCGGTGAAGAAACCCCACATCGGGGTCGCACTTGACGATCTCCTCGCCGTCCAGCTCGAGAATCAGGCGCAGCACCCCATGGGTCGCGGGGTGCGAAGGCCCCATGTTGAGGATCAATTTCTCGCCAATGACGTCCTCCGTCCGCGCCTGGTAAGCCTCGGCGCTGCTGGCGGCCCTGGCTGCGGCGTCGGCGATGTCGAGTTCCTTGATGGTGGTGGCCATGGCGCGCGGTTGGATCGGGCTCGGCGAACGGCCGGCCGTGCCGACTCCCTCGGCCGCGCACAGCGGCCGGGACGAACCCGTCCAAGACATAAGAACGCCCGCGCCCGCCCGCAAGGTCCAATTTGTGAAAACTTTCACAAGCGCCCCCCGATGGGTCGTTGAACCTCCCGAAAGGTTCAACGGTCGCCCACAGGGTGATCACAAGACCGTCCGCAACTCGTTCACACTTGAGACCTTTGGTCGGCACGGCGGAGGGTCATTGCCGACCTTAAGGTGAATCGGTGACTGGTCTCCGCCCCCGCTCCCGCTCACTCGACCGCGGCGCCGCCGGTGATTTCCTTCAACAGGTCGAAAAAGGCCCGTTTGCGGTCGCTGGAAATGGTCCAGTTGACCGGCACGCTCTGGAAGCCCTCGTCGAAGCCCTCGCCCTGGCGACGGAAATCGAAGTAGCCCCAGGACGCATACTCCTTCACGCAGGCCACCAGGTTGTTCATCGGCTGGTCGAACTGGTAGTGGTCGTCCTCGTTGTTGACGATCGGCATCTTCCGGTAGCCGGGCAGTTCGCGGGTCTGCCGCACCAATTCGGCCATGCGCTCGGGGGTGCGCACGCCATTGCCGTGGAGAAACAGGAAGTCGGCTGTGCGCACGACATTCTCGAGGGGCAACTGACCGCCGTTGTAGGACACGCTGACCAACAGCCGCCGGCCGTCGCTCTCGTGGCCCTGGACCCGCTCGATCAGCTCGTGAACCCTCGGCGCCTTGATGATGTCGCGCTCATACCCCTGGTTGTCGCACTCGTTGGCAATTTCGACCAGCACGTTGCGCCAACCGCCGTCGAGCACCCAGGAGGTGGCGTTGTCCACCGCCCGAAGGACCGCCTCATCGTCCGTCAATCGCTGGTCCTGGCCGAAGTAGAAGTAACCGAGGATGACCACCATGCCCAGTTCGTCGGCCTTGTCGAGCACCCGCCGCATGCGCTCCATGGTGGGCCCATGCAGCGAACCGTCGCTTTCGAACGCCGAGTTGTGCCACGGCTGCTGGCGCGAATATCCCTCGGGCGAGCCGCCCTGCAGGTTGACCGTGAACGCCAGCATCCCGTGCTCGCGCCAGGATGGCATGGCGGCGATGAACTCGTTGGTGTTGCGGTCCGGATCCCAGCGCCCGGTGTCCGGATACGCCCAACGCCCGACCGTGTCCGGGTTTCGGTCGTCAAACGTGGCCTGGACCAGACGCGCGTTCATCAGCAGACCTTCGATCCGGTGGCCGTTCCACTCGCGCCCTTCATAGGTCGGGCGGCCGTTGATGTGGAACGCGTCGTCGACGATCGACACCTCGGTGCGCTCCGCCGACCCGGCCGGCGCCGGCGCGAAGGACAAGGCCAGCGTGGCCACCAGAACCATGCGGGCGACCCCGGCGACGGGTCGCGACCAGGCGACCTTTGAGCACAGGATCGCGCGGCCTGGGCCCGGAACGACGTGGGGGAACGGCAGCAGGGTGTTCATTTTGGCGGGGGTGCAGGGGACCTGTCGGCCGATTTCGGGCCGGGGTCCACCGTGTGCGGAATTGAACAGGGTGAGCGTCCATGCGGACACCTTACCTCCATGCCACACTTCGCCGCCGAGCGGCAAACGGAAAACGCAGCCATGAAGGTTCCGCCGCTTCGGCGGGATCCGGCAAGTAATTTTCTACAGAATGTCTGACATTTTGTCGGGTCTTGTTTGACGGCACCGATGCCTCCGCCTGGCGCGACAGCGACGGCAATGAGGTGCCGTGGCCGGTAGAGGACGGGGAACTGATTGTGGTGGTGGTGCCCGGCAGCGGCGACATCTTCACCCGCGAGGAGTTCGGCGGCATCCAGCTGCACCTTGAGTTCGCCACCCACGACCCGCCGGCAAGCAACTCACAGCGTCGCAGCAACGGCGGCGTGATCCTGATGGGCTCCAGGGTCAGAAATCACCGGTGACCAGCCGCACGTAGTTCAAGCCGGACGCGCTGAGGCTGGCGCGCGCGCCGGTGCCGGTGAGGCGGTCGCGGGTGTTCCATGCATGCGGCACTGCCGATTCCCGCACCCAGACGAGCTCAGGCCCGCGGCTGGACTGTTCCACCGGCTCGATCCGCAGCGGCACGCCGGAGCGGCTGAAGGTCAGTTCCCACGAGGCCGCCGCGTCGACCCGGTCCATCGACCGGCCCAACCACGGGTAGCGCCCGAGCAGTTCCAGCTCGCCCCGCTTTGGCGCCCGCACCCGCCAGTAGGGTTCCATGCGCGAAACAAAGCCCGGCAACGCCACCTTGGGGTTGGCGCGGTGCTCGTGATACAGGGCGCCGATGTCAATGCCCACCAGGTTGATGCCGTTGTAGGCCCCGTGGCGGTTGGGCGAATTGAGCCGCAGCCGGTGCCATTCATCGTAGCGCTCGGACAGGAACAAATTGAGTTCCAGATGCAGGTGGGCCCGCTCCCGGTCGATCCCCACCCCGGTGTAGCCGAGGGTGGCCAGCCGGTCGCCGCCGGCGACCTCGCGCCCGACCTCGGTGTCGATCGCATTGAGGTGGGCGTAGAGGCTGTAGAACGGTCCGTAGCCCCAATCGTGCCGGACCACCACGTAGCGTCCGTAGCTGCTGCCACCGGCGGCGGCGTTGACATGCACCACCCGGCCGGCCGCGATCGACCGCACCTCGTCCAGCGGTTCCCCGCGCGCGTCGCGCCGCACCGGCCGGATGTCGATGCCCTCGTGGAATCGGCTGTAGCTGACTCCGCCCGGGAACCGGCGGGGGGTGCGCACGTTGCCATACATGCCGCCGCTCCAGGGCCGGGGGGCCTGGCCCTCGAAACTGCGGTGGACATACATGTAGAAATCCTCCGGCCGGTCTGAAAAGATCGCCGCGTTGTCGGTCGGCAGGACCAACCCCAGCGGTTCAATCTGGGCCCGGGCGGATCCCGCGATCATTTGTCCCCAGGGCGCGGCTCCCAGAGCTAGCGTCAGGCAGATCCACAGGGGCCACCCCGCCAGCCGTTGTTGTCCCGCGCACAGCCCGCGGGGGCATCGCCGACGGTTGCTCATTGGCCGGGGCCGGGGAATTCGGTTTCCAGTTGTTCCCCCCCGGGGGTCGACAGCGGCGGCGGCGGTGGAAGCGGCATTGGCGGTCCCGGAGCCCCGTAGCCCCGGGCTGGTTCCAGCTCGTCCACGGGCGCCCGCTCCGGGGTTGGTTCCGGCTCGGCGGACGGCTCGACCACTTCCGCCCGCCCGGCCAGCCGTTCCAGCGAGCGCTCCATTTCACGGACCACCTCGGCCGGAATGCCGCTCCAAACGGTCAGGCGTCCGTCCATGATCGGCCGGTCGATGTAGAGCACGTCGGCGCCCTGGCCATTGACCAATACCCGCATCAGCGAACCTGCGGACGACGAGGTCACCACCGACAGCTTGCGCGCGCCCTCCTCGGTGAGCTGGAGCACCGCGCCGAAGCTGTTGCCGTCCTCGGCCGGGAACGTGTGGAACGCGGCGAAGTCCCGGTGGGTGATGTCCGGCAGACGGCGGAAATACCGGGCCATGGGCGGCTGCCCCACCTCGTGGGAGAACACCAGCTTGTCCGACTCCTCCGACGTGGCCTCGATGTGGAACGACACCGTGTAGCGGTCGCGCTTGCCCATGGCGGGCAGCAGCAGCAGGCAGGCCAGGGCCGCGAGCAGCCGTGGATTCAGGGGTCGGGGGACGAATGGCGGCATGGATGCAACAAACGCTCTCAGCGCGGGATTGCAACCGCGCTCAAAGGGCTTACAACTACCCAGTTCCGCACTGGACGCACGGTCCGGTCGCGGCGTATAGTCACCGTCCGTTCCATGACCGGTCTTTTGCGCAAGCTTTTCTGGCTGTTGCTGTTTGTCAGCGCAACCTTCTGCTGGTACGTGCTCTTCGAGCACGGCTTCAGCGCCGAGGCGTTCATTGACGGTGCCCGCGAGGAATGGGCGTCGCTGGTGCAGTGGCTGCGCCGAAACGGCGATTGAATCGGGACCACACGGGTCTTGCCTCGGTTGCCAATTTTTCCTATCCTGACTCTTTGAGCACCATGTCACAAACCGTAGTCAAGCAGTCCGAACTCGACCCGAAACTCAAGTCCCTGTGGCTCAAGGCACTCAGCGCCATGGAGTTACGGAACCATGAGTATGCTTCAAGCCTGCTGCACAACGTGTTGGCGCAGGAACCAAGATTTCTTGAGGGACGCAAAACCCTGCGCCAGTCGCAGATCGAGCGTAAGCGCGGCGAGAAAAAAAGCTTCTTCAGCTTCAGCGGCGGCGGCCTCAAGCTGAGTTCGGGCAAGAAGGACCCGAACGAGGCCATGGTTGAAGCCGAGAAGCACCTCGACAAGGACCCGCACAACATCGCCATCAACCAGGCCCTCTACGAGGCCGCCCAGAAGCTCGGCATGACGGAGACCGCGGCCTTCGCCCTGGAAACCATCCGCCAGGGCCACCCGGACAACACCCGCAACCTGCACCACTTGGCCGAGCATTACCTGTCGATGGACGACCCCGAAAAGGCGGCCGACGTCTACAATGACATCACCCGCAAGGACCCGACCGACATGGACGCCATCAAGGGCTCCAAGGACGCCTCGGCCCGGGCCTCGATGAAGAAGGGCGGGTGGGAACAGGCGACCGGGGTCAAGGACCTGCTCAGGGACAAGGAAGGTTCCGCCCAGCTGGAGAGCGAGGGTCGCGCGGCCATGACCAAGGACCAGCTGCGCGAGCGGCTGGTGCAATACGGCGAGGCCTACCAGGCCAACCCCAACGACCTGGCTGCCGTGCGCAAGATTGCCGAGACCTACGAGAAGCTCGAGGAACTCGGCAGCGCCCTCGAATACTATGACTGGGCCCTCAAGCTCAGCCCCGAGGACGTGGCGCTCAAGCGCAAGGTCGACAAGCTGCGCGATCGCCACGAAGAAAACGAGATCCGGCGCATGGAGGCGGAACTGGATGCGGATCCCCACTCGGAAGGGGCCGCCGAGCGCCGGGCTCGGCTGGATGCCATCCGCAGCGAGCGCGACGGGCGCCTGATCACCGCCGCGTCCGACCGGGTGCGCAACAACCCCACCGACAAGCAGCTGCGGTTTGAATACGGTTATCACCTGTTCAACGCCAAGCGCTACACCGAGGCCATACCGGAACTCCAGCAGGCCCGCGCCAATCCCCACCTGCGAATCCGCGCCATGCTCCTGCTCGGCCGCTGCTTCGTGAACAAGAACATGCTCGACATGGCCGAGTCGACCTTCTCGGAGGCTGCCAGGGAACTCACCGCCATGGACAACACCAAGAAGGAGATCGTCTACGAACTCGGCGAGGTTTACGAGCGCATGGGCGACAGCGAGAAATCCCTCGAGTGCATGAAGGAGATCTACAACTCCGACTACGGCTACAAGGACGTTGCCAAACGGGTCGAGTCGTCCTATCAGTAGCGGAGGCGTGAATCCGATACGCCAACTCCCAGCGTTCATGCTCTCCCATGCCTGCCATTTTCCGCCTTCGTGATCTATCCTTCGGCCTGTTGATGACGGCCATGCTGGCATGCAGCCCCCTGCCTGCGGCGGCCCAGCCGACAGGGTCAGCCGGGGCGGCCGCGGCCACTCCCGCCGAATCCGCCGAATCCGCCATCATGGGCAGCGGCCCCCACGGGCAGGCTCCGGTGGCGGAGCCGCAATCGATCGCTGACGCCGGCTTTCTGACCGGCCGCACGCAGGTTCTGGATGCGGCGGCCGAGGAGGTCCATGTGCAGGGCCAGTTTGCCGTGTTCACCACCCCGGAACCTGGCCGCGTCGTGCTGTTGCTGGCCGGCGTTCTGTTCCTGCTGGTGTTCTATCGCCAGGCGTGGGTCAGCTTCCGACGGCGGCACTGACAACCCGCGGCAGGGTTCACCCCGTTGTCACCACAACCTAGTTGCCCTCGCCCGTGCCCTGCTCCATGGCCTCGGGGGGAATGTCGTCGCCCTCAAGGCTCTCGACCACCGCGTCGTCCTGCCATTGCTGCAGTTTGATCAGATTGCCCTCTTCATCAAAGTAGCGGCGCTCGCCGTGACGCTGGCCGTCGACAAACTCGGCCCGCATGCTGAGACCGCCGCCGGGGTAATACTCGCGCACGGTGCCGTGGCGCAGACCGTCGACCAGCGGAATTTCGGTGCGCAGCGAGCCGTCGCCATGGGTGCCGCGCGCGACACCGGTGTAGGGATGCCCCTCCCAGGTCAACACTCCGCGGCGGTAGCCCATGTCCTCGTGCGCCACCTCGGCCGGTTGCTCGGGAATGACCACCACTTCGTCCGGGTCGGCATCGACCTCCCCGGCATCGCCAACGGTCTGGTCGCCGCCGCAGGCCGGCAGCGCCAGCGCCAACCCGCCCCCGAGCACGAACACCAACGACCGCCTCAGCCACAAGGACGGGGGCGGCGAGTCGGGCTGCCGGGCGGTGGGGTCGATGAATTCAGCGGCGTGGGCGACGGGTTTCATGCGTCATCATGGAAGCCGCCGGGCGCCGGATCAAGTGCCGGTTGCGGCCGCCGGGATCGGGACGCCGGTCCGTGACCCGGATCGCGTCGGTTGGTCAATTCAGCATCAGCAGGTCCGGCACTCACGCCCGCCGCCGCCGGCTGGCCAGCAGCACCAGCGACAGCGTCACCAGTAGCGCCCGGCCCGGCTCCGGCACCGCCAACAACAGCATGTCGTTGCCGCCGAACAGGGCGCCGGAGGTGAAGTCGGCATCGTAGAACAGAGCGAACACCTGACCGTCAACTTCGGTCAGGTAGGGGCTCGCCGAGGGCTCGTTGAACAGCCCGGCGAATCCGGGTGCGGGAGCGGAGTTGGCGAACGTGCCGTCGATCGGATCTTGGCCAGTGTTGTTCATGATCCACAACATGGTGTCCGAGGTCAGGTCACCGCGGAAAATATTGCCGCCGTCCCCGCCCCAGGTGCCGGTGAGCAGGGCGCCGTCGAGGGAAATATTGCCGTTGTTCACCACCAGCAGGTCGGTGCCGGTGGTGCCGTTGGTCGAGGTCGCAGCCACACCGCCGATGGCGAGGTCGACCTCAAAGAACGAGCCGGCGCCGAACAACACGTCGCCGTTGACGGTGAAGGTGCCCGGCGAGTTGCCCGGCGCCAGGGTGCCGCCGGATTCGATGGTCAGGCCGCTGGAGCCCGGGCTGATGGTGCCGGTGCCGCCGAGAACGGCGCCGGACTCGACCAGCACGTCGCCGGTGCCGGTGCCTGAGCCTGCCGTGTTGTTGATCAGGAGCCTGCCCTCGGCGACGGTGGTGCCGCCGCGGTAGAGATTGTTGCCCGTCAGATCGAGGGTGCCTTCGCCGGTCTTGATGATTCGGGTGACGGCCGGGGGATTGCCTCCACCGCCGCTCCACAGGGTCATGTTGCTGGTGACGCGGAGGTCGACGTCAGCGGCGCCATTGGCGACCTCGAAGGTCTTGGTATTGAAGGGTGCGCCAACGGGGTCGGCGCTGCCGGGGCCGCCGATGGTGAGGGAGGGGGCGGAGATGGTGGCGGTCGAGGTGGTGCCCGTGTAGCGGACCAGCTGGTCGGTATTGGCGCCGGTGACTTCCAGCGGCGTAAAGATCCCGAGATTGGCGCCATCGCCGAGGGTGAGGGCGGCGCCGGCGCTGGACTGTCGGTTGACATTGATCTGGACGGGGGCGCTGGCGAGATTGAGCAGACTGCCTTCGAGGATGGCGAAAGCACCGATCGAAGCGAGGTAAGTGGAGCCACCGCCGGTGCGCCCGAACACCAGGGTGCCGGGACCGTCCTTGGTGATCGTGGTGCCGCCGCCACCGAAGGAACTGCCGTGGATGCTCTGGAAGGTGAGGGTGGTGTTGGGGTCGGCGACGTCGAACCGGGCATTGCCGGAGAGGGTGAAGCGGCGGTCGGTCGAGGTGGTGGCACCGGTGTAGCTGAGTGTGCTGTTGTTGATCA
>SKLO01000125.1 GCA_007123195.1 Verrucomicrobiales bacterium
CTTGATCAGATCATCGAGTCCGCCCAACACTCTGGCCCCCACCTCAGCCAGCACTTCCCGGTAACCCCCCACCGCCCTGCCTCCCGCCAGCAACGCCACCCGCTTCGGCAGGTGGCGGGCCAGGGTGCGCAACTCCACCCCCACCATCGGATCATTTTCAGGGTAGACAATGCTCAACGCCACCGCGCGAACCTGGCCGCGCCGGGCCGCCGCCCCGGCGATCTCCACCGCCGGCAAGGAGGGACCGAGGTAGACCGCCCGCCAGCCATGATTCTGCGCGGCCGCCGCCACCATCATCGCTCCCAGCTCATGCAGCTGCTGCTGCGGGGTGGCGACCAGGATCTCGGGCGCGTCGTGCCGCGCCACCAGGGTGCGTGTGGCACTGGCCAGGAAATCCCGCAACACCCGGCTCGCCAGATGCTCATGGGCCACCCGCAACTCACCACTGGTCCAGGCATTGCCGATCCGGACCACCAGCGGGCCGACCACCTGCCGCAACACCCCGCTGAGGCCGAACCTGATCAGTGCCTGCTCCATCAACTGGAACAGCAGGTCGGCATCCAGATCACCAACCGCGACAAATGCCCGCTCGACCACCTGCGACGGTTGATCCAGCCCCTCGTCGGCCAGCGCCGACACCCCCTGCTCGCGCGCCATCAATTGCTCAAGGTCATCGCGCGATAATCCCGCAATCTGGCCAATGCGATGCCCCAGTCGGGTCAAGGCTCCCAACAGCTGCAGGCGGACAATGTCGTCCTCCGTGTAGCCGCGGCGATTGCTCTCGCTGCGAACCGGAGTCACCGCCTGGTAACGCTTCTCCCACACCCGCAGCACGTGCGGCGTCAAGCCGGACCGCCTGCACGCCACCTTCATCGAATGAACAACTTGGGGCGATGAGTCGGGCAATCGGGTCATGACTGGCTAAACGGATGCAAGCGGATGGTAAGACAAAACATAAACGAACCAACCGAAATTTGGCAACGCCCGATTGTTCCTGCGGTCCGGCGGTCCGGCGGTCAAGCATCCGCGTCCCCCTGCCACCGCCGCCCTTGATCAAGCCCGCATGGCCACCGATCCTGCGGCCCCACCCACGCCCGATGTCCCGCCAGCCTGAGTTCCACCCCCAATCGCCAAGCGAGCCCGAGCCCGAGCCCGAGCCCGAGCCCGAGCCCGAGCCCGAGCCCGAGCCCGAGCCCGGCCTCGGTGTCGCGGTCGAATTGCGCGCCACCCTGTCGCTGGCCTTGCCCCTGATCGCCGGCCAGGTGGGGCAGATGCTCATGGGGGTGGCCGACACCGTCATGATCGGTCGGGTTGGAGTCGTCGAACTCGGCGTCGCCAGCCTCGTCAGCGCCCTCAGCCACATCCCTCTGCTGCTCGGCTTCGGCCTGCTCACCGCCGTCTCCGTCAAGGTCTCCCAGGCCCGGGGCGCCGGCCAGCAGGCTGCCGCCCGCGAAGCCGTGCGCCACGGCACCTGGCTCGCCGGTGCCTTCGCCCTGCTGGTGCTGGCACTGACCGCGCTCGCGGTGCCGCGGCTGCACTGGCTGGGTCAGCCAGCCGAGGTCACCGACGCCATGCCTCCCTACCTGTGGTTGGTGATGTGGTCCATGGTGCCGATGCTGCTGGGCACCGCCTGGAAAAACCACGCCGATGCCATGTCGCTGCCGTGGCCGCCCTTCGTCATCATGCTGGCGGGCGTGCTGCTCAACGTGTTCCTCAACTGGCTGTTGATCTATGGCAACTGGGGCCTGCCCCGGCTGGAACTGGTGGGTGCCGGCTGGGCCACTCTGCTGGCCCGCACCGCCACCGCTCTGGCCCTGCTGGTCTGGCTGCTGCGCACCCCGCGCCTGCGCGGCTGGGTAGCGCGACGCTGGGGCTGGCCCATCCACGGCCGGATACTCGCCGGCATGCTGGCCATCGGCGTGCCGGCATCGCTGCACCTCCTGACCGAGGTCACCGCCTTCGCCGCCGCCGCCATCCTCATCGGCACCCTCGGCGCCGTGCCGCTGGCCGCCCACCAGATTGCCATCACCTGCGCCGCCACCACCTTCATGGTCCCGCTCGGTCTCGCCATGGCCCTGACCGTGCGCATCGGCGAAGTCACCGGCAGCCGCCAACCGCTGCGCCGCGGCCCCATCCACCGCGGCGGCTGGTGGTTCGCCGGCGCCTTCATGAGCCTCAGCATGATCACCTTCATCCTCGCCGGCGGTCTCATCGCCGGCTGGTTCATCGACGACACCGAGGTGGTTCGCCTGGCCACCGGCCTGCTGGTGATCGCCGGCGTGTTCCAACTGTTCGACGGCTGGCAGGTGGTCGCCGCCGGCAGCCTCCGCGGCATTGGCGACGTCCGCATCCCGGCCCTGATCGCGCTCGCCGCCTACTGGGGCGTCGCCCTGCCCCTCGGCGCCCTGCTGGCGTTTCGCAGCCCGCTCGGCGCCCACGGCGTGTGGCTCGGACTCGCCGCCGGACTCGCCCTCGCCGCCGGCGCCCTCGGCCTGCGATGCCGCAGGCTGCTCACCCGGACAGCTTCCTCGGCGCCCGTCCCTGAATGAGCGGGACCCACCAAACCGCCGTCCATCGATCAAAAACCGGTCGCCCCGCGGCCTGACGCCGGCGACCGCCGCTCCCACGGGAATCGCTTGCACCACCATCGCCGTCGTCCCATGGTGCCGGCCCGGGCAACTCCCGCAACCGACCGCGACAGGGCACGATCTATGGGTGACGAATGGTTCCGCTTTACCTACCAGGACTTCGCGTTCTCGTTCCTGAGCATCCTGCTGGAAGGCATCCCCTTTGTCCTCCTCGGCACCATCATCTCGGGCTTGGTCGACGCCTTCCTGCCAGCCGGCGCCATGACCCGCCTGCTGCCGCGCAGGCCCCTGCCCGCGATCCTGCTCAGCGGCGGCCTCGGCATGGTGTTCCCGATGTGCGAGTGCGGCATCGTGCCGGTCATCCGCCGCCTCATGGGCAAGGGCCTGCCGATCGCCTGTGGCATCGCCTACATGCTGGCCGCGCCCATCGTCAACCCGGTGGTCGCCCTCAGCACCTTCGCCGCCTTCCGCGGGCAGGAACCGCTGCTGATGACCGGCCTGCGGCTCGGCGTCGGCTTCATCGTCGCTGTCTCCGCCGCCATCATCATCGGCCGGCTGCGGCCCGAGTGGGTGCTGCGCAAGCGCATCCTCGAAGCCCTGCCCAAGCCGGTGCAGCAAGGCGACGGCACGGTGGCCAAGAAGGTCCGCAAGCGGCGTGACTGGAAAACCCTCAGGAAAAAAATCGGCACCGCCGCCGCCGTCACCACCTCCGACTTCATCGACGTCGCCATGTACCTGGTGATCGGTGCCGCCATCGCCGCCCTGTTCAACACCTCGGTCAACCAGGAAGTCGTGCTGCCGCTGGCCAACGACGCCCTGCTGGCCATCGTCTCCATGATGAGCCTGTCCGCGCTGCTGTCGCTTTGCAGCACCTCCGACGCCTTCATCGCCGCCACCCTCACGTTCTTCCCGTTCGCCTCGCGGCTGGCGTTCCTGGTGCTCGGCCCGATGGTCGACCTGAAGCTGATCTTCCTCTACGCCATGGTGTTCAGAAAGCGCCTGGTGCTCGGCATGTGCACCGGCGTCTTCATCCTCACCGGCCTCATCTGCCTGCGCCTGCACCACATGTTCCTTGAATCGGTGCTCTGAACCAGCACCCCACCGCCACCCGCACCGGCGAAAGGCCGGCACCATGCCCCGCGTTCTCCTGTTGCACTGCCGATGAAAGCCACCCGCCTGCTGTCCCTGCTGTCCCTGCTCGCCTGGGGCGGCCTGATGCTCTACATCTACTACAGCGACCGCATCACGGCGTACCTCCACCCGACTTTCCGCCCCCTGGTCGTCGTCGCCGGCTGGACTCTGGTGCTGCTGGCCATCATCTACTGGCTGTTCTCCCACCGCGGCAGCTACGCCGACCACGAACATGAGGAACTGGTGGTCGCCGGTCCGCCGCCGGAGGACGACACCGTGCCCGCCAGCCAGCTACCCGGCGAGCACGCCCACGGACACACCCATGAGCACGCCCACGCCCATGAGCACGCCCACGCCCATGAGCACGCCCACGACCATGATCACGATCACCACGACTGCTGCGGCCACGACCACCAACCCGCCTTGCCCGGCCTGCCACACAGCCATGATCACGACGAACAACCCTTGACCGCACCCCGTCTGGCCGGGTTCTTCATCCTGCTGGTGCCGGCCCTCTCGGCGGCGATGGTCTCGGAGGATTCATTTTCCATGGCCGTGTTCGAGAACCGGCTGCCAATGGACACCCTGCCAATCCCGCCCAGCGTGCTGCCCCAGGGCGGCATGATCCAGGACGACGCCGGGTTCTTCGAGCACGAGAACATTCTCGACTACTTCGACCGCAGCCCCGACGGCCACGTCAAGGTGGAGGTCATCGACCTGCTCTACGGTTCAATGGACGCCATCTTCCGCCGCGATTTCGCCGGCCAGGAAGTGGAACTGATCGGCCAGGCCCTGCCTCAGCGCTCGCGCCAGCGGATCGAGACCGAGATCGCCAGCCGCCCCGACGACCTTCTTGAACGACCGGTCCACGTGGAACCCGACCTCGGCGCCGAAACCGCCGACAGCGCCAGCCTCGACGGCATCGGTCAGGTCGACGCCGGCGACGAGGAGTTCCTGCTAGGACGCATGTTCATCCTCTGCTGCGCCGCCGACGCCAGACCGGTCACCATCCGCATCGAATACGTCGCCGACGAACCGCTGCCCGAAGCCGGCTGGGTGCGCATCGTCGGTGTGCCCGACTTCCGCCAGGAGGAAGGTGTCTGGGTCACCGTGCTCAAGGCCCACTCGGTCACCACCACCACCGCCCCGCGGGAAATCTTCCTGTTCTGAAGCCGGCCTGACGGACCTGATGCCTTGGCGGATCCCACCTCAGGCCGCGCCTTGAGCCCGTGCCCGACGACCGCGCCAGAACGGCACGTCCAGCAGGGTGAACATCAGCAACCCGATCAGCTGGAACGACAGAATGTAATACGGCCACGGCCCGAGGTAATCGAGCAAGCTGCCTTCGCCGGGCTTGCCGGACAGGAACGCGAAATTGCTGCCGATCGCAAGGTTCACCAGCCAGGCCACCAGCAGATACACCTGGGCCAGCCCGAACACGCGCCACACCGCGCCGCGGCCAGGAACCAGACCGCGCCCCAGCACCAGATGCAGCGCCGCCACGATCACCCCGCCGTGGCCGATGAAGTAAACAAAATACCAGATCGACGGAAAACCCTCGCCCAGCATCACCGGCGTCAACAGGCCGTGAATGGTGCCCGCCAACCCCCAGAAATAGGTCAACTCGGCCAGCAACCGCCGCGGCCACACCAGCGCCGCCGCCGCCATCCCGGCCGCCACGTTGCACCAGTGCAACGGCAGCGCCACTTCCCAGGTCAGCCAGCCCTGCCGCCACGCCACCAACACCACCGCCGGCCACACACCCACCAGCAACGCCGCCAGCGCCACCTCACACAGCCGCAAGCCCGCCGATCCCGGACGCCGCCGGGCCCACAAGATCAACCCCAACGCCACCAATCCCGTCGCCGCCACCGCGGCCACATGATCGCCGCCACCGGTGCGAAACCCGGCCGCCACCCACCAGCCGCCAGCCTGCAAGCCCTCGATCATGGCGCCACGGGCACCCCAAGGGAGCGCGTCTCCGCCCCGGGCACACACGCTCCGAGCCGCTTCCTCAACAGGTTCGGACACACCCCGTCCTTGCGCAGCCGGTCGCAGCAAGCCTCGATCCGCAGGCTGCTCTTGGTCGACCGAAACCCGAGCCGCCGCGTGATGCACTCCTCCAGCACGCGCATGTGCGAGTCCTCGAACTCGATCACCTCGCCGCAATCAATGCACACCAGATGGTTGTGGTGCGGATGATCCATGAAGTTGGGATCAAACACCTTCTGGTCGCGCCCGAGATCGATCTCCCGCAACAGCCCCCCCTCCCGCAGCAACGTCAGCGTCCGGTAAACGGTGGCGCGGCTGGTGCGGCGGTCGAGCTTGCGCGCCTTCTCCCACAGTTCCTCGGCGGTGAAATGCTCGTTGGAACCGAACGCAGCCTGCAGGATCACCTCGCGTTGACGGGTCATTCGCAGCTGTCGGCGCCGGAGGAACGCCTCCAATCGCTGTCGGATTTCAGGATTCAACGCTTCACTCGCCATACGCTAGATCCCCCAATCTACCACCACCGAACACAGGCGGTCAATTCACGAGCGCAGCTCATCCGGCTTGAACGAGCCGACACTTCCCGTCAAGATCCCGTGCATTCCAGCGGTTGCATCCTCCGCGGGGCGGGTCGATGGAGTCACTATTGAACGATATCACATGAAACCTACCGAAACCGAGTCGTCCCCTGCCGCTGCCCCGGTCCGCGCCCCCGAAGCGGTGTTCGAGAAAATCGCGGTCACCATCGCCGAACACCCGGCCGAAGCCTGCCGCCAACTGGCCGCCGGGATCCGCCAGCTGATCGAGCGCCGCCAGGCCGAGGGCCGCCAGGCCGTGCTCGGCCTCGCCACCGGCTCCACCCCGGTGCCACTCTACCGCGAACTGGTCCGGCTCCACCGCGAGGAGGGCCTCAGCTTCGCCAACGTCGTGACCTTCAATCTGGACGAGTATTACGGCCTCGAACGCCACCACCCGGAAAGCTACCACCGGTTCATGTGCGACCAGTTGTTCGACCACATCGACATTGACCCGGACCACATCCACGTGCCCGACGGCACCGTGCCGCCGGACGAAATCCTGCAGTATTGCCAGGATTACGAGCGCCTGATCGACGAGGCCGGCGGCATCGACCTGCAGATCCTCGGCATCGGCCGCACCGGCCACATCGGCTTCAACGAGCCCGGGTCCACCCGCGAGTCGCTGACCCGGCGAATCACCCTCGACCGAGTCACCCGACAGGACGCCGCAACCGACTTCCTCGGCGTGGAAAACGTGCCGCGCTTCGCCATCACCATGGGCGTCGGCACCATCCTGCGGGCGCGCAAGATCGTGCTCATGGCCTGGGGCGAGAACAAGGCCGGGGTGGTGGCCGAAGCGGTCGAGGGCCCGGTCACCGAGGCCGTTTCAGCCAGTTTCCTGCAGGGGCATGGCGACGCCACCTTCCTGGTCGACCGCTGCGCCGCCAGCCATCTGACCCGGGTGCGCGCGCCCTGGCTGGTGGGGCCGGTCGAATGGTCCGCCGGGACCGCGTTCCGCGCGGTGGTCTGGCTGGCGCAGAAGTGCGCCAAACCGGTGCTCAAGCTGGTGGACGAGGAATACAACGAGCACGGCATGTCCGACCTGGTGACCGAGCGCGGCGGCGGCTACCCGATCAACATCGAGGTCTTCAACCGCCTGCAGCAGACCATCACCGGCTGGCCCGGCGGCAAGCCGGACGCCGACGACAGCAACCGGCCCGAACGTGCCGATCCCTATCCCAAGCGGGTGCTGGTGTTCAGCCCCGAGCCGCAGGACGCGCTGGTGGCCATGGGCGGCGTGCTGGAGCGACTGATCGAGCAAGGCCACGACGTGCGCTTCGTGGCCATGACCTCGGGCAGCCTGCGCGTCCGCGACGAGGACGCGTTGCGGTTCTGCCGGGTGCTGCTCGAATTGTCCGAACTCAGCGGCGAGGAGTCGTGGGGCGGCCAGGAACGAGAGGCCGAGAAGCTGGTGCGGCTGCTCGACGGCAAGGCGCCGTTCAGCGAGGATCCCCAGGAAGTCCGGCGGATCAAGGCGCTGCTGCTGCGCGGCGAGGTCCGCGACGCCTGCGCCGTCTGCGGCCTGGCGCGCCAGCGGGTGCTGTTTCTCGATCTGCCGTTCTACGAGCGCGGGCGCTACCGCCGGTTCCTTTCGGGACCCGATGACGTCCAGTGCTGTGTCGAGGTGCTGCGCGAGTTCCAGCCGCATCAGATCTACACCACCGGCGCCACCGCCGACCCCAGCTCGCTGTCGGCCGTCACCTACGGGGTGCTGGAGAGCGCCTTTGATCAGGTGCGGCCCGAGTCGTGGAGCCAGGATTGTCGGGTCTGGCATTACCGCTGCCGGGAAAATCCGTATCAGCCCCACGAGATCTCGATGGCGATGCCCCTGAGCCCCGACCAGCTGGAGCGCAAAGCCCGGCTGCTGCTCGGGTTCCAGACCATCAGCAAGGTCGAGCTGGCCGTGTGCGACGAAAACCGCGACCTGGCCGCCGCCTACGACCGCCTCGGCCTGGCCGAATACGAGGCCATCGAGGCCTTGCAACGAAGGCGCTGATCAGCCGTTCAGGCATAACCTCGCCGGACCCTCCACACCGCCGCACCTGGCCCGCGGGTGGCAATCCCGCGGGAGCATCGCGCTTGCAATGCCATTGAGCAGTGTTGGCAACGGTAGGGCGAACCGTCCCCGGTGAGCCGCGTTCGCCGGACCGGCGCGCAGACCGGAGCCGCGGCAGATTCACGGCTTGCGGTGGCCGTGGCTCTCCGCGGGCCACACGCGGGCGGTCTGATCTGCCTAGCAGTGGGACGAAAGAAGGTCGTCCGGCCTGCGCGGCTCGGCAGGGACGCCTCGCCCTACCCCGCGGAGTCTGCCCGCGGGTGGCAATCCCGCGGGAGCATCGCGCTTGCAATGCCATTGAGCAGTGTTGGCAACACGACAACAGGTCAAACACGACAACAGGTCAGATAAATTGTGGGAATTTGTGTTGCCGCCGACTCCCGACTCCCAATCACGCCGACTCGTGCCGCAGGATCGCCAGCGGCGGGGCCTGACAAACACCCCGCCCCAGCGCCAGCCCGGCCAGCACCGAGACGCCGACCCCGAGGACCACCGCCGCCAGCAGCGGCAGGGGCGGAGGCCAGGGCGACCCCTCGAACACAAACACCGCCATGGCCGCGTGGGCTCCCGCCGCCAGCACGGCGCCGGCCAGCGCCGACACCAGCCCCAGCGCCGCCGCCTCCACCACCAGGATCCGCCGCACCTGGCCGCTGGAAGCACCCAGCGTGCGCAGCAGCACGCTCTCCCGGCGACGCTGGTCGCGACCGTTCATCAGCGCACCCACCACAATCGCCAGTCCCGCCACCACGGTGAACCCGGCCAGCACCTGCACCACGCCCGCCACCCGGTCGAGCAACGAGCGCACCGTGTCCAGGATCAGCGTCAGATCGATCGCCGACACGTTGGGAAACTCCTGCGCCAGCCGCCGCTGCAACGCCCCGGCATCGGCCGCCTGACCCTCCCCCGCCCGCGTGGTCACCACGTGAAACCCGGGCGCGTGCTCCAGCACCCCCGGCGGGAACAGCATGAAGAAGTTGAGGTTGAACCGGCTCCAGTCGACTTCCCTCAAACTGGCGACCTCGATCTCGATGGGAATGCCCTGCACATCCATCACCATGCGGTCGCCCAGACCCACACCCAGGTCGCCGGCGATGTCCTGCTCCAACGACACCGGCACCACCCCTGACAAATCAACCGGCTCCGCGTGCCAGCGACCGGCCACCAGGGTTTCGGTCGGGTTGAGGTGATCGCGGTAGGACGACCGGAACTCGCGCGACAGCACCCAGCGCGGCACCTGCCCCGTCTGTTCCAGTTCCCTGACCGGAACGCCGCGCACCGATTCCAGCCGCATGGTCACCATCGGCGCGCTCTCCAGCACCGGCAGCCCCAGCTCCTCCACGAGCGCGTGCACGCCATCCACCTGGTCCGGCTGCACGTCGACGAGGTAGAGGTTGGGACTGTCGGCAAGGTCGGTCAGGTCAAGCCGCTGCAGCACCTGCCCTCTGGCCAGGAAGATGGTCAGGATCAGGAACGTGCCCAGCCCCAGCGACAGGGTGAACATCAGGGTCTGGTTGTGCGGCCGGTGCAGGTTGGCCACCCCCTGGCGAATCTCGAACGGCCAACCCGGTCGCAGCACCCGCCGCGCGGCCCTGGCAAGGCCATACGCCAGCCCGGCCAGCAGCAGGAACGCCAGCCCCAGCGCCGCGGTCAGCAGCAGGCCGCGCAGCCAGCCGCCGCCATCCAGCGTGGTGAGCCAGACCAGCAGCGCCAGCAGCGGCAACAGCAGCCACGGCAGCGCGCGCCGCCCGCCGCGCGCCGCCC
>SKLO01000305.1 GCA_007123195.1 Verrucomicrobiales bacterium
CCCTGCGCAAGGCGTTCACCCTGGCCGAGGTCACCCTCGCCATCGGCATCACCGCCATCGGCATGATCGCGCTCATCGGCCTCATCCCTTCAGGGCTCGAATCCCTGCGCAACTCCTCCGCTCTGGTCGCCGAGGCCAAGATCCTGCAGGCCATTGTGGCCGATTACCAGACCGGCGACCGCAGCGACCGCTCCTCAGGACTGCGGCTTGAGGACCGGGTCTACCACTTCGACGCCAGCGGCATCCGCGTCCGGGCCAACGACCCGTGGCGCCACTACACCGCCCAAGCCACGGTGGTGGAGGATCGCATGCCGGTCAGGGGTGATCCCGAACTCAACAAATACCTCCACCGGATCGAGATCCGCATCACCGACAGCACTGATCCCGCCGCCGCCTTTGCCGACCCCGAGCTGCACAACGAATACGGCACCGTGGTCGCCCTGATCGATCAAACCGGACGCACTTTCTGACCCACCCCACACCCGCACCCGAACGGGTCGCGGCTGGTAATTTTCTTCATTTTTTTCTCTCATGCCGTTTCCGTTACAGACCCGTCGCCGATCGTCGTCGCCGCCGCCGCGGCGGCGATCCGGCGGCCGTTCGCCGCGCAGCCCGGGCTTCACCCTGGTGGAACTGCTGGTGAGCGTGGCCATCTTCGCCCTGCTGATGGTGGTGGTGCTCAACCTCATCGGCGTCGCCCAGAACGCCGTCACCACCCAGCGCGCCCGCAGCGGTGAATTCCGCGAGGCACGCGCCGTGCTCGAACGCATGGCCGACGCCGTGTCCGGCGCCACCCTGCACTCCTATTGGGCCTACGGCGACTACAACACCCACCGCCGGGTCGATTACGTGCGCACCTCCGACGGCCACTTCGTCTCCGGACCGGTCGGCTCGCTGCTCGCCGCCGACCATCCGGCGCCCGGCCATGGGGTGTTCTTCCAGACCCTCGAGGGCCAGGCGCCCGGCCCCGACGGCAGCGTCGTCGGCCAGCCGTTCAATCTGGTCCAGTGCCTGGGCTTCTACGTCGACTTCAACAGCGACCTCGAGTTCCGCCCCGCTTTCCTCCGCGATGCCACCGACCTCTACCCTGAGCGCCGCCGGTTCCGCCTGATGGAGTTCCGCCTGCCATCCGAGGAGAGCGTCATCTACAGCTCGGAGATCGACCTCAACAACGAGTCCACCCCGCGCAACCAGGCCATGCGCTGGTTCCGCGGCCCGTTCCGCAATGGTGGCTCGGTCAGGGACCATTCGATCATCCTCGCCGACAACGTGCTCGGCCTGATCATCGCGCCGCGCTATGTGGTGGTCGAAATGCAGGGCGGCAATCTGTCCGAAAACAGCACCGTCACCACTCTTCCTGCCCGGGATTTCCTGTTCGACAGCCGCGAGGCCCAGTGGGGGACGGCCGGGCAAAAGGCCGAGGCCACCATGCACCAGCTGCCGCCGGCCCTCGAGGTCACGCTGGTGGTCACCGACGAAAGCTCCTACTCCCGCCAGGCCAGCGCGCTGGGCGAGGACGAGCTGGCCGCCGCCGTGCGCGACGCCTTCGCCGGTCTGTTTGCCGACTACAATGACATCGACGACGACCTCCAGGAACTGGAGGAGCGGCTCAACGAACTGGGCCTCAACCACCGCCTGTTCAGCACCAACATCGGCATCCGCGGCGCGCGGTTTGTCGTCGAGGAATTCCGCCTGTGACCCGACCCGCCCGCATGACGTTGCGCCCTGACAATGCGATCATTCCAGCCGCCGGCCCCCGCCACCGGCACGCCCGGGCGTTCAGCCTGATCGAACTGCTGGTGGTGATGGCCATCATCGGGCTGCTGGTCAGCCTGTCCACGCTCGGCCTGCGCGGCACCATCCGCACCCAGACCCTCAGCGGCTCCGCCTCACAGATGGCCGCCGACCTCGACCTCGCGGCGCTCCAGGCGGCCAGGGAGAACCGCCCGGTCGAGGTGTTCCTTTACGAGTTCACCCCGGACGACGTGCCCGCGGAACCGGGCGTGCGCGCCTACCAGTTCGCCGTGCTCGACGGCTTCGACGACAACGGCCGCCCGGTCTACCGCTTCCTCACCGAGGTCCGCCGGTTGGCGGCCGGTGTCGTGCTCGAGCCCGATCCACGGTTCACCAGCCTGATGCATCTCCCGGCGCGCCCGGGCATCGATCAGCATGGCGGCGGCGTCACCGAGGACCACAGCGTGCGCGGCTACCAGATTCGCCCTGACGGAACCACCACCCTGAGCCAGATCCGCCCGGACGGCACCCGGGGTGCCAACCGCCTCGATCACTTCATCACCCTGGTCTACCAGACCGATCCGGTAGCCGATCGTGGTCTGCCGCGCGACTTCCGCACCGTGGTCATCAATCCGCTCAACGCCCGCGCCAGGGTCTATTGAGCAGGTCGGCAAGGCCCGGGCGAAGGGCCTTCCGGCGGCGGTGGTTCATCCTGGAAGGGAAATTGGAGATTGGAAGATTGGAGATTTCCTGTCTGCTCGCGACACCCCCCGACGGCGTGCCCACGGCCTGGCCCCTTGGAGGATCGGCGGCTTCCCCCGCGCTCGGGCTGATGAGGCTTGGCCATCGTCCAG
>SKLO01000205.1 GCA_007123195.1 Verrucomicrobiales bacterium
AGAAGAGGTTCAGAGGCAGGGCGACGACGGCTTCGAGCCAGTCGTTCTCGATGATCCAGCGGCGGATGTTGCTCTCTCCCTGGCCGGCGTCGCCGGTGAACAGCGAGGAGCCGTTGTGGACCTCGGCGATGCGGCTGCCGAGCGGGCTGTCATGCTGCATTTTCGCCACCATGTTGGCGAGGAACAGCATCTGGCCGTCGCTGGTGCGGGTGATGAGCGAGAGATCCTCGTCCCGGTGACGGACGCGGAAGCGGGGGTCGCGCAGGCCTTCCTTGCCGCCCAGAAGATCCAGATCCTTCTTCCAGCTTTTTCCATACGGCGGATTGGCCATCATGAAGTCGAAGCTCATGGCCGGGAAGGCGTCGTGGGACAGGGTGGACCACTCCGCACCACCGACGATGTTCTCAGCGTTCTCGCCCTCGCCTTTGAGCAGCATGTCGGCCTTGCAGATGGCGTAGGTTTCGGGGTTGATCTCCTGACCGTAGAGGTGGGCGGTGACCTTGAGGCCCAGTTCCGCCGCGATCCCCTGAAGAGTATCCTCGCCCTCGGTGAGGATGCCGCCCGTACCGCAGGCGCAGTCGTAGAGCAGGTAGGTGCCGGACTTGAGCTGTTCGCCGACGGGGCGGAACACGAGGTTCGTCATCAGCCGCACGGCGTCGCGCGGGGTCCAGTGTTCCCCGGCCTCCTCATTGTTCTCCTCGTTGAACTTGCGCACCAGCTCCTCGAAAACGGTGCCCATCGAGTGGTTGTCGATGCCCGCGGGGGAGAGGTCAATGTCCGGGTCCAGGAACTTGGAGATCAGGGTGCCGAGGGCGTCGGCCTTGGACAGGGTGCTGAGCTGGTTGCGGAACTTGAAGTTGTCGAGGATGTCCTGGACGTTGGGGGAGAAGCCGTCGAGGTAGTCCTCGAAATCGGCCAGCAACTGCTGCTGGCTACCGCGCGACTTGAGGTCCCGCAGGGAGAAGCGCGAGGTGTTGTAGAACGCCTGGTCCGAGGCCTGGCAGAGAGCGGCGGTCTGCTCAGTGATGCCGGCCTTGTCGAGCATGGCGCGGGTTTCCAGCACCGCCTGCTTGGTTGGCTCCAGCACCGCGTCCAAGCGCCGGATCACGCACATGGGCAGGATCACGTCCGGATACTTGCCCCGTTTGAACAGGTCGCGCAGAACGTCGTCGGCGATGCCCCAAATGAAGGAGACGATCTTGTTGTGGGTGGCTTGGTTCATTGTGGCTGGAGGGAATCGCCCGAAAAGAGCAAGGCGACCGGGACTCAGGCGCGTGTAGGGCGGAATGCCCGTCGCTGATCTACCACGGTCCTAATGGGTGGGGCAAGTTCAAGGATTCCGGTCGAATCCATCTCGTCATTTTCTTGCCATCTCGCCATTTACGTGCCACTTTCGTGCCATGCGTCGCCCCACGAGAATGGAGTGGCTGGTGCCCTTTGCCCGATCATCGGAACTGACCGCTCTGGATTACGAGTCGGCCTTTGAGGCGCGCTTGCCGCGTCGCCCGGCGTTCGTTCGGGTGTCGCATGTGCTGAAGTGCTGGATGGAATTGCATTGATCTCGCGCCCCAGCCCCAGCCCCAGCCCAGCCCGAGGGCCGACGGCTGGCCAGGCTCTGGCGCAAGGTCTCCACCAGTTTCTTGGGGAGGTATCCCAGTCGCCACCTCCCCGCCAAGCCGAAAACCCTGCGCCCCGCAGGTTGCGGACCGCCGCCACGAGGCATTCGTTCAGTTCAGCAACCTGAAGCGCTCAGGCCCTGCTGATGCACCCGGCCCGCTTGATGGCATCCCTTCAGGATGCAGAGATTTCTGGGGGTGGTTCTCCGGTGGTGTCGCTGCGCTCAACCACCGGCTACCGGATGGGATCCCTCCGGGATCGATGACCCGTGCCTGCGCTTGTTTCTTCGTGCCATCAGCCGCCCCGGCCAGCCAGCCTCGACACGTCTGCGGCAAGCTGGAGGCTTGGCTGCTGGTCGCCGGTGGTTGAGGGCAGCGACGCCTCCGGAGCCCCGTGTCCCGGTAACCACGCATTCCGGGGCGATGCCACCGCCACCGTGACGGTCCACCCTCGCAACCAAAGCGGATGGGAAGACCAGCTCCCTGCGCGCTCCCACGTGCGGCCTGTTGGCAAGGGGCCGCGGAGGGCCGGAAACAGGTTGACCGCCGCCGGGCGGGGTTCCAACAATGATCAAGACCTCCGATGCCGCGGCCCATGGCGGCGGGTTCGGTGGCGGCGTCCCGGCTTGCCTCCGCGGCCGGGCCGGGGTGGGTGAAGGGGGCTCCGCGGCCGGCCGCACGGGGTCCGGTTCACCTGCCCGCCGAGTTTCCCTGAGTTCCCAACGCCCGTATTCCTGTCATGACCCACTTCAATACCGTCACCGCCCGATCCGTCGCGGACTACCTTCAGGAGGTGCTGCCGGAGGTGTTGGAACAGGGTCGGCCGCTGACCCCGGTGGATCGCGAGGAGCCGATCGACTGGCAGGCGGAGGACGCGCCGCGGTGGCTGGGGCTGCGCTATCCCCACGAGGGGCCGCTGGCGCTGCTGGCGGTGTGCCGGCGGAATCGCAGCGACGGCGGCGCGGATCTGC
>SKLO01000436.1 GCA_007123195.1 Verrucomicrobiales bacterium
TCAAGCAGCGCCGCGACGCCGGCTTGCCGGGCCTGCCCGGACTGGCCATGGGCGCGAGCACCACCTCAACCGGCGGCGGAGACACGGGCGGTGCCGGCGGTGGAGCCCCGGCGATGGCCGGAAGCGGCGGCGGAGCGGCCGGCGAGGCCGCCGCCGGAGGCCAGCCGACCATCAAACTGCCCGTGCGCCGCGAGGTGCCCAAGGTCGGTCGCAACGACCCCTGTCCCTGCGGCTCCGGCAAAAAATACAAGAACTGCTGCGGGCGCGCCGGCTGAACCGGCACAAGGGAGTTCGCCTGTCCCGTGCGTGGTCGAATTTCATGGTGCCAGGATGAACCGCCGGGCCACACGCTTGCCGCCGTGGTCGATCACCGGCGCGGCGCCCGATGAGGGCTTATGGCCTTGAGCCGGGGGTCACGACGACCCGGCCTGCTCGAAGCTGTGGGCGGCGCGCAGGAGGGTGGGCTCGGAGCAGGCGGGACCGAGCAGTTGCAGGCCGACCGGCAGTTCGACGCCGGGTTCGTCATCGATGGCCATCCGGCCGCAGGGCAGGCTGATGCCGGGGATGCCGGCAAGGTTGGCGGCGAGGGTGAAGATGTCGGCCAGATACATCTGCAGCGGGTCGGCGGTTTTTTCGCCGGCCTTGAAGGCGGGAAACGGGCTGGCGGGCGAGGCGATCAGGTCGACCTTGGAGAAGGCCTGCTCAAAATCGCGCCGGATCAGGGTGCGCACACGCTGGGCCTTGAGGTAGTAGGCATCGTAGTAACCGGAGCTGAGCACGTAGGTGCCGAGCAGGATGCGGCGCTTGACCTCGGGACCGAAGCCCTGGCCGCGCGACTGATGGTATTGTTCCAGCAGGTCGCCGGCGTCGGCGCTGCGGTGACCGTAGCGCACGCCGTCGAAGCGGGCGAGGTTGGTCGAGGCCTCGGCGGTGGCGATGAGGTAGTAGCTGGCGACGACGTATTCGCTGTGCGGCAGCGACAATTCGACCAGCTCGGCGCCGAGGCCGGCGAGGGTCTGAAGGGCGCGGTCAATGGTGGCCCGCATGGCGGGATCGATGGCCGCGGAGAAGTATTCCTTGGGCAGACCGATGCGCAGGCCCTTGATGCCGTCGCCCAGCCCGGAACTGAAGTCGGGCACCGGGGTGTCGAGGCTGGTGCTGTCGCGCGGGTCGTGGCCGGCGATGGCTTGCAGCATCAGGGCGGCATCGGCGGCGGTGCGGGTGAAGGGGCCGATCTGGTCGAGCGACGAGGCGTAGGCGACCAGGCCGTAGCGGCTGACGCGACCGTAGGTGGGCTTCAGGCCGACGCAGCCACAGAACGCAGCCGGTTGGCGGATCGAGCCGCCGGTGTCGGAACCGAGCGCGGCCGGCACCAGGCCGGCACCGACGGCGGCCGCGGAACCGCCTGAGGAACCGCCGGGCACGCGGTCGGGCGCGTGCGGGTTGCGGGTGCGGCCGAGGGCCGAGTTCTCGGTGGAGGACCCCATGGCGAACTCGTCCATGTTGGTGCGTCCGACCACGATGGCGCCGGCGGCCTTGAGCCGGGCAACGGCGGTGGCGTCGTAGGGAGCGCGATAGCCCTCGAGGATCTTTGAGCCGCAGCTGCACGGTTCGCCGAGCAGGTTGAGGTTGTCCTTGAGCGCGATCGGCAGGCCGCCGAGCGGGAGGTTGAGGTCGGCTTGATCCGCTTCGGCCAGCGCGGCTTCGGCGCGGGTGCCGAGGAAGGCGCCGAGGTCGCCGTCGCGGCGGTCGATCTCCCCCAGGCAGGCCTCGACCAGTTCGCGGGCGCTGAAGTCGCCGCGGCGCAGGGCGTCGCGGGCGGAAATCAGGGTGAGTGAGGTGCTGTCGAAGTGCATGCGGCGGGATCGGCGGGAGGAGTCAAAGGTGAAGCGTGGAACGGGAACGGCGGCGGCGGGCCGGCCGGCTGCTGGTCAATCGGGATCGATGACCTTGGGCACGGAGAACTGGTCGCCGACCCGTTGGGGGGCGTTTTGCAAGGCGGCGTCGACGCTGAGCCCGGGGCCGCTCCGGTCCTCGCGCAGCACGTCGGCGAGGTCGGTCGAGTGGGCGGTCGGCGGCACGTCGGAGAGATCGAGCTGGTTCATCAGATCGACATAACCGAGCACCTGAGCCAGTTGGCCGGCGAACTCGGTGCGCTCCTGCTCGGTGAGGTCGATCCGGGCCAGGCGGGCCACGTAGTTGATGTCGATGTCGGGTGCGGCAGCCATGTGGCAGCCAATGAAGAGCGGGTGCCGCGATCGTCAAGCGGGATGCCGATGGGGTTGGCGGGCGATCGGGGTGGATTAAACCGGGCCTCGGGACCGACGGCTGCAATACCCGCGGTGTTGCGAACGTCTGCCTTGAGGGGTGCCTGCGAGGTGGGTCCCGATGAGTTCATGAATCAATTTTATTACATCGACGAGCGCGGCGAGCCCTTGGGGCCGGTGACGGTGGAAGACCTTCGACGCCTGGACCTGAAGGGATGGATCAGTGGCGAGACGGAGGTTTGGGCGGAGGACCAGTCGCGGGACGACGCGCGCAGCTGGAACGAGGTGAGCGCCGAGCACCGGCGCCCGGCGCCCGA
>SKLO01000022.1 GCA_007123195.1 Verrucomicrobiales bacterium
CTTGCCGGAGCCGGACACGCCGGTGACACAGCAGAACAAGCCGGCGGGGAAGCTGACGTCGAGGCCTGCGAGGTTGTGCTTGTGGATGCCTGTCAGCTTGATGGCGCCGCGCGGCGGGCGGCGGCGGGCGGGCGTCGGGATGCGGCGGTCGCCGCGCAGGTAGGCCAGGGTGAGGGATTCGCCGGAGTCGAGGTCGTCGCCGGGGCCGGGCGCGGGCGCGGGCTTGCTTTTTAAGGTTCTGCGAGGGCGCCTGGCGGCGGACGTCTTCGGGGGTTCGGGCGGGCCGGCGTAGACCAGCCGGCCACCGAACTCGCCGCTGCCGGGACCGATGTCGATCAGCCGGTCGGCGGCGCGGATGATGGATTCCTCGTGCTCGACCACGACCAGCGTGTTGCCGCGCTCGCACAGCCGGCGCATGATGCGGATCAGGCGGCCGGTGTCGCGCGGGTGCAGGCCGATGCTGGGCTCGTCCAGCACGAACAGGGTGTTGACCAGCGAGGCGCCGAGGCAGGTGGTGAGGTTGACGCGCTCCAGTTCGCCGCCGGACAACGTGCGGGTGGCGCGGTCGAGTGCCAGGTAGTCGAGTCCGACCTCCTGCAGGTAACCGAGCCGGGATTGGATTTCTGTCAGGACCAGACGGGTGGTGGGATCGGGGTCGCGGCCGTCGGTGCCGACCGGGCGCACCAGCGGCGGCACTTGCTCGAGGAAGAACCGCAGCAGGTCGCGCACGGGCATCTGCCACAGCCGGGGCAGGGTGTGGCCGGCGAGGCGGAAGTGCAGCGCCTCCGGCTGCAGGCGCGCGCCGCGGCAGTCGGGGCAGGTGGCGTAGGCCCGGTAACGGCTGAGGAACACCCTGACATGCATCTTGTAGGCCTTCGACTCGAGCCAGTCGAAGAACCCGCGCACGCCATACCAGCGACCGGTTTCCCAGAGTTCATCGGGCTTGCCCTGCTCGCCGTAGATGATCCACTCGCGATCGGTGGTGTCCAGCCCGGCCACCGGCGCGTCGAGGTCGAGGCCGCGCTCAGTGGCGCAGCGTTCGAGGTCGGCCTGGCACTCGGAGTAGGTGTCGCCCTGAAACGCGCGCACCGCGCCCTCACGGATGCTGAGGGAGAGGTCGGGCAGGGTGCTTTCGAGGTCGATGCCGAGCACGCGGCCGAAGCCGCGGCACTTGGGACAGGCGCCGAGCGGGTGATTGAAGGAGAACAGGCCGGGGACCGGCGGGCGGACCCGGAAGCCGGTGTCGGGGTCGTGCCAGTCGGTGGAGAACGCCGCCTGGCGGTTGTCGTCGGCGTCGATCAGGGTGAGTTCGCCCTTGCCGAGGCGCAGGGCGGCTTCGATGGCCTCGTAGATCCGGGCGTCGCCGGTTTGGCCGGGCCGGACCCGGTCCTGGATGACCAGCACCACGGCGGGCAGGCGCTTGCGGGTGAATTCGTCGGGGCGATCGGTGCGGTGGGTTTCGCCGTAGATCTGTAGCCGCAGGAAGCCTTGTTGCTGGAGGAAGGCGAACACGTCGGCGGGCGCGGCGTCGGCCGGGACGGGCACGGGGAAGGTGACGAGGACCGGTCGGCGGTGGAACTGGTCGCGCGCGGCCTGGAGGATCGAGTTGGCGGTGGCGGGTCGCAGTTCGCGGCCGGTGTCCGGGTTCACGGCCACGGCCAGACGCGGGAACAACAGCTTCAGGTAGTCGTTGATCTCGGTGATGGTGCCGACGGTCGAGCGGGTGGAGCGGACGTGGTTGGCCTGCTCAAGGGCGATGGCGGGGAGGATGCCCTCGATGTGATCGACCGCCGGTTTGTCCATGCGATCGAAGAACTGGCGCACGTAGGGCGAGAAGGTCTCGACGTAGCGCCGTTGGCCCTCGGCGTAGAGGGTCTGGAACGCCAGCGAGGACTTGCCCGAGCCGCTGGGGCCGGTGATGACGGTGAGCTGGTTGAGGGGGATGTCGACGTCGATGCCCTGGAGGTTGTTTTGGCGGGCGCCGATGATGCGGATGTGGTTGCCTGGCGCGGGTCGAGCGGAGGTCTTGCGGGTGGTTCGGGCGGGTGTGGAGCGCTTGCGCGGCCCGGTTGCGGCGGGGCGCCTGGGGGTGGTTTTGGGGGAGCCCTTGGAGGTGGCTTTCCGCTTGGTCGTATGCGTGGGCGTGGTTGTGGCGCCGGTGTCGGCGGGCGCGGCCGGTTGGTTCGCCCGGCGCCTGGTGGCGGATGGCCGGGTGCCTGGTTTGGCCCCGGCGTCGGTGGCGGCGGTGGTGTGGCGGCTGGAAGGGCGGCGTGGCATGGATGGTGGACGATGACAGTCGCGGCTCGGCAGCGGCACGACGGCGGCAGCGAGCATAACGCTGGTGGGGCAGAATGCGACGGCGGCAGTGGAGGAAATGGCGGGGGGGCGGCGGCTCGTCCCACTCTGGGTTGGATCCGGTTTCGGCAGCCGCCGGGTCTGCGGCGTTTTGCCCGATCGATGGGACCCGCGTCATGGCCGCATGGGGCGTTGGCCTTGAAGGGAAGGTGCTGCGCACGGCTATGCAGGGCGCATGGCCGATGCCGACTTCTCCCTTCGGACGGGCGCGAGACCAGACCCCCGACTCCCCGGCGCCCTGCCCGACTGGGTTGCGCGAATCCGCTCCGGTCGGTGCAGGATCATGGGGGGCTGGGCTTGCATGCGCTTGCCATGGGGGCTGGCATGTGCTTAAGAGATATGAACCAACCATGCGCCTGCGGCCCGCCGGACCCGTCATGTCGACGCTGCCGGCGGATCCGGATTGTCCGGCAGGCGGACCGACCCACCATGTCACGCCCCACCCACCCACGTCTTGTCGATCGACGCGATTTCCTGCGATCGTTCGGCGCCTGCCTTGCATTGCCACTGGCCGGATGCGCCGCCGGTCGCGCCGAGACCGCGGGCATCACGTTCCGGCCGCCGGGTCCCGGTGACCCGCAGCCGCAGCAGCGCGGGCTGCGCAACCCGGACTTGTTCCTGCCGTCCAATCTGCCGCCGGGGACCCGGGTGACCTACAATTCCACCGACGTGTCGGGCAACTACGTGGCGCTGACGTTTGACGACGGGCCGCACCCGAGCCACACCCCGCGCCTGCTGGACATCCTCAAGCAGCGCAACGTGAAGGCGACGTTCTACGTGGTGGGCACCAACGTCAGCCGCCATCCGCACATCATCCGGCGCATGCTTGCCGAGGGTCACGAGGTCGGCAATCACACCGTCAACCACCCGAACCTGAGCCAGATGGGCGACGACGGCGTGCGCCGGGAGTTGGACGGCGTGATCACCGCCATGCGCAGCGCGGCGCCGAACTACCGGATGCGCACGATGCGCCCGCCCTACGGCGCGCTGACCCAGCGCCAGCGCGAGTGGATCTTCCGCGAGTATGGGTATCCGACGATCATGTGGTCGGTGGACCCGCAGGACTGGCGGCGGCCGGGCGCGAGTGTGGTGACCCAGCGCATCCTGTCCAACACCCGCAGCGGCGGGATCGTGCTGGCGCACGACATCCACGGGGCGACGATCGACGCCATGCCGGCCACGGTGGACGGGCTGTTGGGCCGCGGATTCCGGTTTGTCACGGTGAGCCAGTTGATCGGTCTCGAGCAGCGCAACCGGCCGGTGGGCTCGGTCTTCAGCGCCGGCGTGTGGTAAACGGAGCGGGTGAGGCCCCTTCAGGCCGACCACGGTGGGGACACCTGACTCAGGGCGACGCTTCGCGCTACCCCGCGGGGAGGCGATCTCGCGGGGCGCTTCGCGCTGGCAAGGCGATCCATCCTGCGTTTCTGGTGCTGGGGCCGGCCATGCCGCCTCACAGCCAAAGGTCGTTCCTGCCGGAGCCCGGCGAAGGGGTCAGGGGGAGTCGCTGTCGTTCCACAGTAGTTCCAGTTTGAGGAACAGGCGGGTGCCGGGCGCCGGTGGCGGGATGGGCAGCTGGAGCCAGCCGGGGCTGTCCAAGCCGGGGGCGGTGTCGGTCCGGCTGTCCCACAGGATGATGTCCCAGTCGAGCAGGTCCTCGGAGCCGCGCACGAGCCAGTCGAGGTCGGTTTTGCGGGGGTCGTGCCACCAGCGGAAGCTGTCGCCGTCGTCGCCGAGGCCCGGCAGCCGCGGGGCTGCGGGCCGGGCCGGGGCCAGGTCAAAGGCGTAACGCTCGAGGTTGGAAACCTGGCCGTTGTCGCTAACGGCGAGAGGGCCGGACACGGCGGGATTGGACAGGTCGCCGGGATCGGTGAAATGCAGCGCCTGCCATTGCTGGAAACGGGTGATGGGGGTGGCGACGACCTCGATGTCGTCAAGGCGCAGCATGGCGCGCGCTCCGCTGTCGCCATCGACAAGGTGGTAGCGCCACAGCAGCTGCAGGTAGGGCTGGCCGAGCAGGTGGCCGGGCAGGGGCACGGGTTCGAATACCTTCTCGTGGCCGGCGCCGGTGTCGGTGTCGCGCACATATTCAATCGGCGCGCCGTCCTCGCCGGTGAGGTCGGTGAACGGTCCGCTGGTACCGATTCGGTATTGCAGCCGCAGGGCGTAGACGCGGGAATTGGGCAGCACGGTGCCGGCGGTGAAACCGATTTCGGCGCCGATGATGCCGGTGGTGTCGAGCGCCAGCAAGGCGCCGCCGAGGTCGCGGCCGCGACCGGTGTTGATGAAGGCAATGCCGTCGGCGCCGAGGCCGTTGATGCGGGTGCGCGAGCTGGCGCGGTAGGGGAACTGCACATCGCCGGCATTGGCGGCGTCGGCCGTGGGGATGTGATAGGCGTCGACCAGTGCGGTTTCCAGGGTGCTGTCGTTGTCGCGCCCCTGGAGGAACATCATGTGGGCTGGGTAGGACTGGGCCGGTTGTTGCTGGTCCCAGTGGTCGAACTGCCAGGGGCCGGTGGAAAGGCGGTGGGCGCGGGGATGGACCAGCAGGCGGAAGCTGGTGGCGACCGGCAGGTGGCGACCGTCGTCGGCAACCACGGTGACGCCGCCGCCGCCGCGCTGTTGTGGTGTGATGGTCAGGGTGCCCGCCTGGGGATCGGCGGTGATGCCGGCGAGGCCGTCGTGTTCGAGGTCGGCGCTGAAACCCGGCGGATGCTCTCCAGAGTAGCTGAATACCCCGGTCAAGGGAATCACCAGCGGCGCGCCTTGCTCGACGAGAACCAGATCGTCGGGCGTCTGCTCGATGGCGGGCGCCGGATGGAGGCCGGGCATGGGAATGCCGGTGAGGATGAAGTCATCGAAACGCTGGTTGCCGGCGGGACCGCCGTCGCCCTGGGCAATGGTGATGCGCACGGCGAAGTCGGGGTTGTCATTGGCTGCGGCGAGGTGGACCAGGCTGTGGGTGCGCAGCCGGGGCGGGTCGTTTTGAACATGATAGGTATCAAGGGAGTTCCAGCTGTTGCCGTCGGTGGTGAACTCGACCGTCTGCAGGCCGGCGCCCTGGCCCGAGCGCCGGGTGAGGTAGGAGAACTGCAGGTGCTGGTAGCCGGTGGTCGGCAGGGCGAGATGGATTACGGTGCCGACGGGATCGTTGACGCGCAGGTGGGCGGAGTCGAAGCCTTGAGCGCTCTCGTTGCGCAGCACTGCCGTGGCGGGACCGGGATCGAAGGTCAGCTGGCCGCCAATCAATCCGCGCGACGGCTGCAGGAACATGTCCGGGTCATCGGTGTCGAAGTCGAAGTGATGGACGGTGGCGCCGGGCGGCAGCAGGTCGAGCGACGAGGCCTCGGCGATCGCGCTCCAGTCGCCCTCGGCGGTCGCGCGCGCGGTCAGGGCGGTGGCCTGGTGCCACGGCAAGGTGACGGCGTGTTCGTCGGCCTTGGCGGCCAGCGACAGATCGAAGTAGAGGTCCGAACTGGTGGCGTTGATCTGGTGCACCGAGACGGCCAGCACGTTGTCGCCCGCTTGCAGCAGGTGGGCGACGTCGGCGGCGCGGACGAAGTAGGTGGTTTGATTTTCACCACCGACCACCGAGGCGGCGAGGGTGTCGTAGGTGATCGGGCCCGGGGGCATGTTTTCGCGCAGGATTTCGACGCCGTTAAGATGGACCACGGCGCCGTCGTCGCGGAGGATTTCAATCAGCAGGCCGTCGACCGCCTCAGGCGATTCAACCGTAAACCGGTGGCGCAGGTAGGTGGCGTTGACTTGCGGCCCGGAGCTGCCCTGGACCCAGCGGCGGGTGATAGTGGCGACCGGGTTGGTCGGAGCGATCCCGGCAAACCCCAGCACCGCGGGGCCGGATTGCCAGCCGGCGTCCGGGTAGCCGGGCTGACGCCAGTCGAGGCCGTCGACCTGCTCCGGTTCGGAGCCGAGGTCGAAGTAGCGCCAGGTGGCGCCGCGGGGCACCAGCGTCTGTGGTCCTTCGCCGCCGCCTTGGACCAGAATCGCCTGGGGCCGCACGCCGCCGCCGGGCAGGCGCGGGTCGCTGCCGTCGGTCATGTAGTAGAACGGGGTGGCGGCGCTGACGCGCACCTGATCCTGACCGAACGAGAATCGCGGCGGATCGAAGTCGGGATACCAGCCGCGGTTGCGGTAGTGGGCGACGATGAAATCGCGGCGTTGGTCGAGGTAGGCGAGCACGTTGTTGACCGCGGGGATCCAGGTGCCGTCGCGGGTGCGGCCGCGGCCCCAGCGGGCCGATTCGCCGATGATCGCGAGGTCGATCTGCTGCTTGCGCTCGAGCACGCGGGCGCGGGCGTTTTCCGGCGTCAGGGCGCCGTCGTTGAACAGGTGCCGGTGGACCAGGTCGGCGAAGCGCATGCGATAGTCCGGGTGCTCGAGGAGCCGCCAGTTGAGGGTGGCGGGGTTGAAGTGGTTCTGGGCGGTGATGTGTTGCCCGATGAACGTGGGGTCCCAATCGACGCCCTCCCCGGCGAAGGCGCCAAGGGAGTGTTCGGCGTCGTGTCGCAGCCACTTGAATCCGCCCGGATGGATGCGGTCGATGAGGGCATACATGTTGTTCGGGCGGTTGGGGTTCATGAACAACGAAACCGGCGCGTCGCGGTCGCCGACGTAGTGGGTGACGAGCATGTAATTGATGAGGTTGTCCTCATCGAGGTAGACGGGCAGTCCGGGATTGGGAGTTCCGTCAGGGTTGAGGCCGCGCACCAGCTGGTAGTTGCCGGCGTTGGCGCCGGTGAAGCCCTGGTTGACGGCGATGTCGTGCAGGGCGTTGAAGGCGTCGAAGTCGCCGTCTGAGGCCTCGGTGACGTAGCCCGGCTGGCTGGTCTTGATGGTGTCCCAGTCGTCGCTGTCGCCGCCGAGGTAGGTGGCGGCCCAGTCCGAGTCGCCGCGTTCCTGGGTCTGGTAGAGCCCCCAATACTGGCCGTTGAGGTAGAGGTGGTAGTAGCGGCTGCGGGTATGGGGCATGCCCATGTCGCGCTGGCTGTCACGCGAGAAGACCTCGCGCAGGAAGGTGTTGCGGTTGTCGTTCTGAAAGGCCCACGAGTAGTTCTGGGCGGTGCGCAGGTCGACCTTGTGGAACTCGTCGGCGCCTTCGTCGTCGAACAGGGGGAATTGCAGCCGGTTCTCGCCGTAGGCCGAGCGGAACAACAGGCGGAACGAGTGCTTGGGGTTGTTGACACTGCGGCTGAAGGCACCGCGCAGCCGCAGGCCGGCATCGATGTGGAACTCGCGCTCGGGATTGCCGTCGGGATCGATGAGTTCCACGGAGACCGGTCGTTCGGCCCCGTGGGTGCGGTTTGAATTCGAATAAATGCCGGTCTGGGGGTGGAACAGGTGGTCGAGGTCGGTGACCAGCGAGATGCTGGGGATGTCCGCCAGGCCGGCGCGCAACCGCTGTTCGTCGCTGTCGACGATCTGTGGGCGCAGACCGTATTCCATGGCGTGGTTGTTGATCTCGCGGTCGGCCGGCCAGCCGGGGGGCGGGGCGCTGTCCTGCAGGAGGATGTCGTCGAGGAACAGGTAGGTGACGGTGGCGGGCGGCAGGCGGACCATGCCCGGCGCCCAGGCCGACGCGCGCAGGGTGGTGGTGGCGCCGATGGTCAGCGGCTGCTGATACACCGGGGAGTTTTCGTCAGGCTCGCTGCCATCGACGGTATAGCGGATCACCGCGCCCGGTTCGGAGGCGGTGAGGCTGACGCTGAACGGAGCCGTCTTGAACCCGCGTGGTTCGCTGATGCTGACGGAGGGCGGCAACACCACCGGCTCGGATGTGTTGGCGGCGCCGGGCGTGGGTTGGTCGAAGTAGTGCCAGTTGTCGCCCGCGTCCGGCAGCCGGCCGAACGAGACGTCGCGCGGCAGGTAGACGGGATCAACCTGGTCGATGGTCTGGCCGTCGGGTCGGGTGAGCGACAGCGGTTCGCCGGCCGAGGCGATGCGGAAGTTGGTGTGCAACTGACCCGGATGGGGGCTGGTGAAGCGATGGGCGGGGATGGGTTCCTCGAAGGTGCCGTCCGGCAGCTGCCAGCGCACCGCCAGATTGTCGCCGCCGGCGGCCTCCTTCATCAGTGCGGCCAGGTAGACCACCTGGCCGGCGCTCAGTGCGACCGGAGCGGAGGTTTGACTGGGGTATTTGTTCCACTCCAGCGGGTTGGTCCAGCCCGGCACGCTGGCGATGACCGTGGTGTTGGCCGGGTCGCCGTCGGCGGCGAGGTGCAGTTCGCCATTGTCGTCACTGGAGATCCAGAAGCGGTAGGCGCCGGTGGCGGGCACGGTCAGCAGGCCGTGCATGCGCTGGCCGTAGTGGTCGTCAATGTCGCGCGGTGCCTCGAACGAACTGGTGATCAGGTTGCGGAAGTCGGGTCGGTCGGGAAAGGCCGGGTGGCTGGTGAGGTCCGCCACGGCAGCGCCGGGGATGTTGGTCCAGACCTCGCGCAGGATGCCGGGGACCGGGTCGGCGGCGGCGCGGTCCTTTCCCGAGGCCCAAACCAGCAGGTAGCCGCCGGCGTCGATGACCGTGTCTTCGGGGAAGGTCCACTTGAACGGGTTGCTGGCGTTGTCGGACAGCCCCCAGTGGCTGAGATCGACCGGGGATGCGGAAGGATTGTGGAGTTCGATCCAATCTTCGAAGTCGCCGTCCTCGTCGGCCATTGTGGCGCCGTTGGAGGCCATGAATTCGTTGATCCTGACAGCCGGGTAATCGGCCGTCAGCCCCTGCGGCATCAGCAGGCCGAGGCACAGCAACAGCAGCAGGGGATGGAGCAGGCGGGGCATGGTGGCGGCACGGGGATCAGGCCGTGGGGGGCTTTGTCTTGACATGTCACAAGGGCGGGGCCGCGGCAATCCCAAACCGCTCGCCGCTGGTCATGCCGCCATCGCTGGCATGACCGGAGCGGCCTTGTCCTATGGCCCTTGGTCAGAGGCTGGGCCTGTGGGCGCGATACGCCTGCCACAGCAGCCAGCCGAAGGGGGCCCACCAGATCAGGTCGTTGGCGACGATCGTGAGGCCCGCCAGCGGAGTGAAGGTGCCATTGGCGATGGCGATCGCAAACCCGATGGGGCCGAGAATCTTCCCCAGCAGGCCGACGAACACGATCGGCCAATGGCGGACAGGATCCCATGCGGCGATGGCGTAGCCGACGCCGTAGACCCCCACGATCATCCCGACGCACTGCCAGATCTCCGGGTAAAGCGGCGGTTCCATACCGCCGAGGGTGAAGAACCACTGTGGGAACAGCACCACCGACGCGCCCCAGAGGACATTATAGGCCGCCGCGGCGAGCAGGATCACGGACGGCCGGGCGCGGGTCGATGGTTGCACGCGGCAGGGTAGCCAGGGATCGGGCGATTTGTCAAAACCGCTCTCGGGTGTCCGGGTGGGCCAGCCCGGTGTTCTGGTGTTTGGGTTATTCAGCCCGGTGCGCGGATCAGCAATCGCCCCCTAAACGGGGATTACAAAGTGTCAGATCTACATAGTGTCAGACACTTTGTATGAGATTGTGCTTGCGGGGGTTGGTGGGGGTGGTAGCATGGGGGCATGAGACGTTCCAGATGGCTGGCGTGGCCGGCGAGCAGGGAGGGTTCACCGGACAAACCGGCCGTTTACCATTGCATCAGCCGGGTGGTGGAGCGGCGCTTTGCGTTCGGGGAGGC
>SKLO01000633.1 GCA_007123195.1 Verrucomicrobiales bacterium
CCGTTGTCGAGCTGGCCCCAGACCACCGTGGGATCGGGCTCAAGGCCCTCGCCGGTGACCGGCCATGGATCGTCGTCGGCGTCAGCGGCGGTGACTGGGTTGACGATCAATCCGATCACGACGACCGCGGCCAAAATGAGGGCCGGGGCTATCTCCTTGAGAGCGTGCGGGGTCTGCATCATGAGGTTCATGTAACCCCGTTCGACCACCGGCGCCATGCGGATGTTCGAGCCGATTCCGACGCGGGCGGATATTTGGCACCGCACCGGTGGGTGGCGCCGCAACGCTCGAAGTCCATCACCCGCTGGCAGACGGATCGGCGGTCAAATCTTCGGCCTCGACCTCGTCGCCACTCTGGAGCGGTCCGTCACTGACCCCGCCCTCCTCCTCCGCCGGTGCTCCGTCCTCCGGCCACCCCAGAGCCTCGGCCACCGCGGCGGCATCCGGCAGACGGATGTCGATGTTGACGATTGGCTGCGCGATGTCAAACCGCACCAAGGGCCCCCCTTGGGTCAAGCTGAGCGACCAATCCGCCCAGTCCCCGGTTTCGGGCAGGTCGTGGAGAATGGCAATGCCACCGGCAGCAGGAGCCGGCCCCGCAGCTCCGGAGCCGGCAGCGGCTGCGCCGCCATATCCGGTCCGCATACCGGCCAGCCCGCGCACCCCGTCGAACAGGCTGCCAACGACCCGATTGGCAACCCCGGTCACGCCCTGGCCGATGAGCCCTGGCAGGTCGTCGGTGAGATGGTCCAGCTGGTGCTCCAGCGCCCGGTTGGACTGTTCCACCGCAGCCAGCCGCTGGTTCAGCGCCACCAGTTGGCGACCGTGATAGACCAGCGCTGAGGCGATCATCGCGGCCCCGAGCAACAGGCCGATGGTGAGGGTCTTCATGATCTGGATCTCCCTTGAATGGTTGGGCTGGGCCCTAGTGTGCTGTCTCCGAAATAGGTGTGCAAAATCCGCCAGCATTCATTTTCAAATTCAAGGCGTGCTTGTCCGCCGAAGCCTTAGCGAAGGAGGAAGGCGGGACGAGCAACGCAGAAATTGAATAAGAAGGCGGCGGCCTTCACTCACAGAGAGCAAAGCGACCCATTTTCAAAAAATCAAGGGATCTTATTTTGTGCAGATATTTCGGAGACAGCACACTAGGCGGTTCCGGGGGGCACCCCGGCGTGACCGCCCCAGACCGTCAGTTTGCTCCACCCGGCCGGGTGTGTCCATCGCGATTCCCGTCACCCCCTGCCGGCCGCCCCCCCGCCTGGCACCCGTCGCTCGGTTGAACAGCGCTCCCCTCGCCCGCTCACGCGGCGGCACCCGGGGCTTCATGAATAGCGCTGCGCGATCGGAATGCGCCGGCCAATCCCGAACGCCTTGCTGGTCACCCGCAAGCCCGGCGCCGCCTGATGGCGCTTCCACTCGTTGACGTCGATCAATCGCTGGATCCCGCGCACCGTGTCAGCGTCGAAACCGCGCTCGACCACGTCCTGCACCGACAGGCTCTGTTCGACCAGCAGCTCGAGAATGCGGTCGAGCAGGTCATACGGCGGCAGGCTGTCCTGGTCGAACTGGTCCGGCCGCAGCTCGGCGCTGGGCGGCTTTTCGATCGAACTCCACGGAATCATCTCGCCATCCCGGTTGCGCCAGCGCGAGACCGAGAACACGCGCGTCTTCGGCAGGTCGCTGATCACCGCCAGCCCGCCGCACATGTCACCGTAAATCGTGCAATACCCCACCGCCAGCTCGCTCTTGTTGCCGGTCGTCAGCAGCAGCCGGCCGAACTTGTTGGAGATCGACATCACCGTCAGCCCGCGCAGCCGCGACTGCATGTTCTCTTCGGTGACGTCCTCCTCACGACCCTCGAACACCGGCGCCAGCGACTCGCGCACCGCCGCAAACATCGGCTCGATCGGCACCTCGCGGGTCGGCATGCCGAAGTTCGCCGCCAGCGCCCGCGCATCGTCGAGGCTGTGCTGGGAGGAATAGCGGCTGGGCATCAGCACGCCGAGCACGTTGGCGCCGCCGACCGCGTCGGCCGCGATGGCCGCCGTCAAGGCGGAATCAATGCCGCCGCTGAGGCCCAGCACCGCGGTCTTGAAGCCGCATTTCCGCATGTAATCGCGCGTGCCCAGCACCAGCGCCCGGTAGATCTCGCCGTCGAGGTCCTCTGCCAACCTGGCCGCATCGCCCCCGGCCCCGCCACCGACGACCGGGCCGGTGCCGTCCCCTCGACCGGCGCGGCTCAAGCCCACATCCACCACCGCCACCTGCTGTTCGAAACCCGCCAGCCCGGCGATCACCCCGCCGTCGGCACCGATCACCAGTGAGTGGCCGTCGAACACCAGTTGGTCATGGCCGCCGATGGCGTTGCAATACGCGATCGGCACCCGCAGTTCCTTCGCCAGCCCGCGCAGCATGCGCCGGCGGGCGGCCGGCTTGCCGCAGTGATAAGGCGAGGCGCTCAGGTTGAGCAGCACATCGATCCCGGCCGCCGCCAGTTCCCCCGGCGGATTGTCCACATACAACCGCGATGGCAGGTAGTCCTCGGTCCAGATGTCCTCGCAGATGGTGATGCCGAGCCGCATGCCGGCGACCTCCACCGGGGCGGTGCCCGCCGCCGGCTGGAAATACCTCGCCTCGTCAAACACGTCATAGGTGGGCAGCAGGCACTTGGACACCACCGCCTCGACGCGCCCGCGTCGCATCACCGCGGCGGCGTTGAACCAGGGCTTGCCGGTGCCGGTCTCATTGACCGCGATGAAGCCGGCCACCAACGGCGTGTCGCCGGTCTCGCCCGCCATCCGCTCGAGCGCCCTGCGGTTGCCGTCGACGAAGCGCGAGCGGAAGATCAGGTCGCGTGGCGGGTAGCCGCAGACCACCAACTCGGGCGCCAGCACCACCTCCGCGCCTTCGTCGACGGCGCGCCTGTAGCCCTGCAGCACCGCCCGGGTGTTGCCGTCGAAGTCACCGATGACGGTGTTGCATTGAACCAGTCCGATCTGCATGAAGTTGTCCGGGACCGGCCATGCTACATGCCAGCAGCGAGGTGGCAACGGCCAAGGCGCCGGCTTGCCGAGCGGCACCGGCCGGCCCGGTGTGCCATGGCCTGCCGCGCGGCGGGACGGAGAACGACCCCGGGGGCGCCGCCATCCGCCCGGACCGAGCCGATCCACGGCCTGGCGCGCGGTTGGTTGAACGGCGTCTGGCCCGCGGCGGTCAGTTGTGCAACAGTGATGTGGTCGGACGCTGTGTCCGCCGACACCTCGCCACTCGCCCATGGAAGTCCTCGAACAACTCGGCATGGCCATCGGCCTCGCCAGCCTCGCCGGGATCAATCTCTACCTGACGGTGTTCATCACCGGCCTGGCCATCCGCATGGACTGGCTGACACTCGCGGACAAGTTCGAAAGCCTGCAGGTGCTGGCCAGCCCGGCGATCATGGGCGTGGCCCTGATCCTGTTCCTGGTCGAGTTCTTCGCCGACAAGGTCCCCTGGCTGGATTCGATCTGGGATGTGATCCACACCCTCGTGCGCCCGATCGGCGGCACCTTGCTGGCCCTGCAGGCGGTCGGCGACATGCCCTTGGTCGTGGAGGTCGTGGTGGCCCTGATCGGGGCCGGCGCCGCCACCACCACCCACGCCACCAAGGCGAGCACCAGGTTGATGATCAATTCCTCCCCGGAACCGTTCTCCAACGTCGCCGTCAGCACCGGCGAGGACCTGCTCGTGATCGGCGGGCTGGCGCTGCTGTTCACCCACCCGGTCATCGCTCTGTTCGTGTTCCTGCTGCTGCTGATCGCCCTGTGGTGGCTGCTGCCGCGCATGTGGCGCATGATCCGCGTGACGGTCTGGCTGCTCAGCCGCAAACTGCGCGTGCCCGGCCGCAGCGGCGCGCCCCCGACCTCACTGCCCCACGCCCTCAAGACACCCCAGCTCTACGCCATCACCGCCGAGACCGGCGGGCGCGAACCGAAGGTCAGATGGGCTCTCAACGGCGCCACTGGCCGCTGCCGGGGCCGCCTGCAGATGGCCGCCAACTGGCGCGGCACGCTGGTCTGCACCGTCGACCAACCACCGGTGCTCTACTTCGTGCGCCGTCACCTGTCCGGTCACCGCGCCCTGCGGGTGGCGCCGGACGTGCGCGAGGTGCTGTGGGAATCGCGCTTCATTGCCGATCACCTGGTGCTGCGAGGCGCCCCCGGCACCATCGACGAAGCCGTGTTCCGCTTCCCACGCGGCAGCGGCGCCCTGCTCGACATCATCGTCGAGGATCTGCGCCGCGCCTGGGATCTGCCCGAGCGACCCGCCGGCAGCGACCAACCCAGCCGTCGGCTCGACGAGCCTCCGGCGGAACCCACCCGCAGCTCGCGCCCGGACGCCCCCAGCGCCCGTCCCGACGGCGTAGCCGAGGGGTGATCCGTCCCGAGGCCGCACCGGCCGGCTCACCCGGCCACCACGCCGTTGTCCAGCAGCCGCCGCAACTGCTCGAGATACCGCGGCACCGCCACATAAGGGTCCTCGGGCTCCACGGGCTCCTCGTATTCGAGCACCACGTAGCCCTGGTAATTCACCGCCCGCAGCATGGCCAGAACCCGCTCGAAATCGGTCTCCTCGTCGTCCCCGCCGCGCGGATGCACCATCACCTTCAACTGCATGTTGATGGCCCACGGCGCGCATTTCTCCATGTCAGCATACGGGTCCTCGGTGCGGTGGCGTTGCGCCACGGGCTCACTCGCTGGGAGTGATTGAACCGGCAACGGCGGCCTCCATAAACCCGACCGTCCGCCGGATCTCCTCCGGCTCGCCGGACCGGGCCAGGCGCTCGAGCGTTCCGCGCAGGCGGCCGTCGGCATCCAGAACCGGCTCGGCCGACACATACCCCTCCTCCAGCAACCATCGCTCCAACAGGTCGATCCGGTCGGCGCGAAACCTCGCGACCTTGCCGTCACGCAGCGCGGCCACCAGCGCGGCGCCGTCACCGCCAAGCCCGTCCGCCAGCTCCGTCACCTGGTCGATGAACGTGGCCGAAACCGCGCCCGATTCCTCAAGCGCCACGCGACCCACCGGTCGACCGCGGCCGGTGCGCCACAGTCCGATCCACTGCCTGACAATGCGGCAACGCTGCCGCAGGCGCCGCCGCCCGGTTTCATCACCGACTGCCAGCCCGCCGGCATCGCTTTCCATCAACGACTCCAACTGGCCGAGCGAGGTCACCCGCCAACCATCCATCAGCCGATGCAACAGCGGCAGCTGGTCGCGCAACAGGTGAAACAGGTGCACCTGCCCGACCGGCAACCGGGGATCGACCGGCGGCACTCCGATTTTTTGCCCGTATTCCACCGGATCAAGGTCGCCGGGCTCCGGCAGCGCCGGCCATTCCGGCAGGGTCAGCGCGGCGGGATGACCGCGGCGGCCGAAGCGCACTTCGGCCAGATCGATCACCGCCGGCGGATGACCGGTCGCCCGCTGCCAGAGCGCGATCTCGTGCCGCCGGGCGCTGAAATAGAGCACCTGCCGCCGCCGGTCGCGACTCCACTCCTCCAGGCTGCCTGCCACCGCCACAAAACGCTCCTCGTCGGTGGTGGTCAGGGCCTCGTCAAGACACACCGGCAGCCCCTCGCGGCCGTGGTCGAGATGTTCCACCCAGGCCAGGCGGACCGCCAACAGCAACTGCATGCGGGCGCCTGACGACAACTCGCCGAGCGTGCGCCATTGCTGCTGGCGCAAATCGCGCGCCCGGAAGCCGCCCTCGCGCTGCCAATCAAGCTCGTAGGCGTGACGGGTGAAGCGGGCGAACTGGCGGCGCGCCCGGCGCAGCACGTCGGGTTCGTGGCCGCGGCGGTAATCGCGCTCCACCTCGTCCAGCAGCCAGCTGCCGACATCGGCAAGGCACGCCTGCTCGAACGCGTCCTCAAGGTCCGCCCCGGCCCGGCTGACCTGTTCCGCCGCCGCCTCCAGGGCACGATCAAGACCGGCGTCGTGCAGTCGGGTCCGCAGCGCGGTCACCTCCTCCTGCAGCGCCTCCACCCGCGCCGCCTCGTCAGCCGCCCGGGCGCGCGCCTCCATGACCCGCTCGCGCTGCTCCCTCCCGACCGTCTCCCGCAGCTCCTCCGCCCCTTCGAACTCCCCCGCCAGCGCCTCGTCCAGCACGGCCCGGTGACTCCGCTCCAGCGCCCGTGCGTCGCGCAGTTGCCCGCTCAAGCGACGCCACGATTCCAACAGCCCGACCCGTCGCCGCAACTCGTCGTCCTCACCATGCGACAACCCCGCGTCCGCATACAGCTGCGCCAGCTGCCGGTCGAGCTCCTCCAACGCCGATTGCGCATGCTGCCGGTCCCGGGCCGCACGCTGCTGGTCCGCACGCGCCGCGGTCGCTTCCGCGCAGCGCCGCCGCAGCCCCTTGAACGCGGCTTCCATCTGCCGCCATGACATGTCCTCAATCCCGCCGGCCTGCCAGGACTGCAGAAACGCCGCCAGTTCGGTCTGCAACCGCAGCAAACCGTCATCGATCTGCCCGATCATCGCCCGCGCCTGGTCGCGCTCGCGTTCGGCCGCCCGCAATTCCCCCGCCAGCCTGACAAAACGATCTATCCCCAGCGCTTCCAGCCCGGGATCAAAGCCGATGCGCCCGGCCAGCTCGCGCTTGTGCCGCCCGCCCTGCTGCAAGCGCTCGCCGCATTGCCTCAGCTCAACCTCCAGCCGCCGGGCCTCGCGCGCCTCGTCACCCTGCCGTTCCAGTTCCCACAGCTCCGATTCCACCTCGTCAAGACGGGCCTCGACGCCGGCCCGGTGCCAGCGCGGCGGCCCTGCCACGCCGGTGGTGTCGAAGCGCAGGCGCGCCTGCTGCACGCCCTCGTCCCCCAGCAGCCGCAGCCACACCCACGCCAGCGCCAGCACCGCCGTCGTGGCGCCGGTCAGCGCCAGCCAGTCAACCGATCGCACCCCGGCCGCCAGCGCGGTCAACACCCCCGCCGAGGCCACCGCCAGCGCCAGCCGCCAGCGGGCCGGCATCTGGCTCTGCTGCGCCTGCAGCCACTGGCGCAGCGCGCCCGCGGCCTCGCGATGGTCACGAATCACCGTCATCGACGGCTCGGCAGGCGCTTCGCGCACCCGGGCCGCCAGCTCGGCGTGCAGGCGTTCGAGCGGTTGCAGCTCGCGCGCCAGCCGTTCCGCCTCGGAAAGGGCATCGGGCGACAGGTCGGGAACCGGGACCACTGCGCCCAGCCCTGACAAAGCCCTGCGCCTGTCGGCCCTGGCGTTGTTGAACCGGGCCTGCTGCTGCTCCCGTTGATCGTTTTGATAGGGCACCTGTTGCAGCGCCTCGCTCCAGGCCTGCAGGGTTTCCTCGTCCGGTTGCCCCGCTTCCAGGCCGGTGGCGCGCAACCGTTGCCACGCGGCCTCCTGCGCGGCCGCCGCCGCCTGAACCTCATGGCCGCGCCCGGTCCGACGGGCCCGCAACTCCTCCAGCCTGTCAAGCTCTTCCCCGCGCAGCTTCGACATCGCATCCGGGTAATCCGCGAGTGCCGCCCCGGCTCGGCGGAAGGCCTCGACCGCATCGAGCCAAGCCAGCGCCTTGTCCAGCCGCGCCACCCGGTGGCCGGCCTCGCGCGCGCGATCCAGTTCCTCCATCATCGCCGGCAGCCCGGCCTCGTCGCGGCGCAGCGAATCGTAGCCCGCCTCCACCCGCTGCACCTGCCGCACCGCGTCCTGCCACCGGCCAGCCTGATGGAACCCAAACCGCGGCCCCGGATCCAGCCGGCATTCAGTCCTGACCCTGGCAAGGTCAAAACCGCCCGCCATCAACCGGCGCAGCTCCTCATCCAGCCGCTGGTCGCCATGCCGTTCGTCGTGCCGTTCACCTTGCCCGGCCGCCAGCAGGGTTTCCATCGACAACCAGTAGCAATGCCACTGGTCCGGGTCCGGCAGCGACGGCGCCGCGCCCGGCTGGCCGTCCTGGCGCCACTCGATCGCCGAGCCCTGCCGCCGCACCGTCAGTTTGCCCGCCCGCGCGGACCAGTCGGCCGCCAGCGCCAGCCCGCCGGGATCACCGGGCTGCGGCCGCTTCAGCAGCCAGCGCATCGCCCGGATCAGGCTGCTCTTGCCGATGCCGTTGGGCCCGGTGACCACGGTCACGCCGGCGTCGGGAAACACGACGCTGAACCCGGGTTCGATGCCCGGCAACATGTCGATCTGCAACCGCTCGATCCGCATCAGCCATCGCCCTCCGGTTCGGGGTTCCGGTCCGATGTCTCGACGACCTGCGCCAGCAGATGGTCGAGCAATTGCATGCCACTGCGCCGCAGCCAGACCTCGGCCATGGCTTCATCCGGGACCGGTCGTTGCAGTCCCTGCCAGGCGCGCTCCGCCTGCCGGTCCCTCAACCGCTGCAGCGCGCCCCGGACCAGCGCCTGCCGTTCGGCATCGTCGGCGGCGCGATCGAGGCACAGCAACCGCCCGGCCAGCACGCCCACCGGGTCGGCCCGTCGGGCCAGCGCCGGCAGGTCCGCTTCCGGCAAGGTATCCACCACAAGGTGCTCGATGAAGTAGCGCGTGCCCGCGCCGCCGGTGAAGACATGATCGCGATCCTCGGGAGGGGAAAGCGCTTCCAACGCCTGATGGCCGAAGCGACTGCGACCGCCGAAACGAAGCCGCAGGGCCACCGCCTGCGGCACCCAGCCAGACGCGGCCAGTTCGCCATCCAACCCGCGCAACGCCGCCAGCACGCGCGAGCGCGACTGCTCGACGCCGTCGATTCCTGACAAATCCACCTCCAGAGGCAGGTAGCGCAGCGGCGCCAGCGCGAGGTGCTTCATGGCGCGCACCGAGCCGCGCCCGATCTGCAACAGCCAGGGACCGCGGGCGCCGGACTCACCCGGGTGGGCCGCGCTGACGCTGCCGAGATAGCCCGACAGGTTGTCCGCTCCCAGGGGGTCCGGTTTGTGGATGTGGCCCAACAGCCAGCCGTCGAGCCGCGCCGCCGCCAGCTCGGCGCTGGTCACCGGCGCGTAGGGACTCCCCGCCTGGTCGCGATCGCAGTGCAACAGCCCGAGGTGCAACCCCGGACCTGGATCGAAGCCCGCCGCGGCCGGGCTGTCGGGGGCCGCCAGCGGACTGCCGGTCACGCGCGATTGGGGGAACGACCAGCCCCACACCGTCACCCGCTGGCCGTCCGCCTCCAATGGCAGCGACTGCCAGCGACCGCCCCGCCCCAACAGGGTGAAATCCGGCAGTTCATCGGCCAGCCGCGGCAGCACCTGGACGTCGTGGTTGCCGGCCACGGCGGCCACCTTGATGCCCGCGTCCACCAGCCTGCGAACGCCGGCCGCCAGCTCGCGGTAGGCCTCGAAGAAGTCGCGTTCGCGATCGACCACGTCCCCGGCCAGCAGCACCGCGGTGGCGCGGTGCCCGATGGCCGCGTCGACGGTCCGCCGCCAGGCCTCACCGGGGCCGAGCCCGGCGGCATCGATCGACTCCGGCAGCCGCGACGGCCGGCGCCCGAGGTGCAGGTCGCCCACCGCCAGAATCCTCACGCGCCCCTCCCTGGTGAGGATGTCAGGCGGGGGCGGCAAGGGCGCGGGCTCCGGCTGGGGGCAGAGGCAGGGTTCACGATCGAACCGTAACCGGGCCTGCAGGTGGTGTCAAGTGATGAGTCACTTTTGACGAGGTGATATGGCGGCGGCGCCGTCCCTTCAGCCATCGCCACACCATCGGCTCGCGGCTACCGCGCCCCCGTAGGCGCGCGCCCGACCCGTCCGGGGTGCGGGTGGTTCGTTCCCTGCGCCCACTTCCTTCACGGCCCCGTTCGCCCCCTGCGACTGAATCCGCTCACACGCGGAACAACGCGCCGAGTTTCTTGCCGAGGATGAGCCCGGCGCCGACCACGGCGACGGCGAGGAAGACCATGCACCAGACCCCAAGCGCGGACGCCAGGGCGGTGCCGTTGCCAAGCGCGCTGAACAGGCTGTAGATGGCCTTGGTGATCGGATAGTGCTGGGCCTGCTGGGCGAGGATGAGCGAGTCCGACACCTC
>SKLO01000234.1 GCA_007123195.1 Verrucomicrobiales bacterium
TCGGCCGGGCCGAGGATGGCGAGGAACCGCAATTCGCGGTCGCTGGTGTTGAACGTGGCGTGAACCATGTCGGCGGGAATGTGGGCGACGTCGCCGGGGCCGAGCTTGCGGCTGGATTCGCCGACCCATTGTTCGGCCTCGCCTTCGAGGATGTAGATGATTTCCTCGCGGCCGGGATGGAGGTGGAAGTTGTGGCCCTTGCCCGGGGGCATGATGGCACGGACCACCATCAGTTGCTCGGCTTCAACCTGACCGGGGCGCGAGAGCCATTCCAGGTGGCACCAGGGCACGTCTTCGTGCTGGATCTCTTCGCGGGTGACAAAACGGCAGGGGGACGAATCGGACATGGCTGGTTGGTTGGTTGGATTGGGTTGGTGACCGGATGAGTGGATGAAAAACGGCTGGCCGGGGTTCGGGCGGCGGAGCGTCCGGCGCTGGCGGGCGGCAGACGGGGCGGGGGACCGGTCAGGCGGGGGCGGGGTCGCGGCGCTGCACCGGGATCGCCTTGAACCGGCGGGTGAGGTCGGTCAGTGAATCCTCGACCGCGAGGCGTTCGAGGCTGGAGGCGCCGACAAACCCGACGGCGTCGGTGTGTTCATTGATGTAGGCGGCGTCCTCCGGGGTGCAGATGGGACCGCCGTGGGACAGGAAAATGAGGTCGTCGCGCACGGTGCGGGCGGCGTCGATGATGGTTTGGGTGCGGCGCACGGCGTCGTCCATGGTGACGGTGGCGGCGGTGACGCCGATCGAGCCGCCGATGGTGGTGCCGACATGAGCGATGATGGCGTCGGCCCCGGCCTTGGCCATCTCGATCGCTTCCTCCGGCTGGTTGACGTAGACGATGGAGAACAGGTCCATCTTGCCTGCCAGAGCCACCATCTCGTATTCCTTGCGCACGCTCATGCCGGTTTCCTCGAGGATCTGGCGGAACATGCCGTCGACAATGGTGTGGGTGGGGAAGTTGTTCACGCCGGAGAATCCCATGTCCTTGACCTGCAGCAGCCAGTGCCACATGCGCCGGCGCGGGTCGGTGGCGTGCACGCCGCAGATGACCGGGATCTCCTCGACCACCGGCAGCACCTCGAACTCGCCGATCTCCATCGCCACGGCGTTGGCGTCGTCGTAGGCCATGAGGCCGGCGGTGGAGCCGTGCCCGGCCATGCGGAAGCGGCCCGAGTTGTAGATGATGACCAGGTCGGCACCGCCCTTCTCAATGAACTTGGCGCTGATCCCGGTCCCGGCCCCGGCGGCGATGATGGGCTCGCCCTGGCGCAGGGTCTCGCGCAGTCGTTCGACGACTTCGGCGCGGGTGTAGGGATTTCCTTTTCCGGTCCAGGGATTGGGCATGAGATTCGGTGGTGTTGTTTGGAGGCGGGGCCTCGGTGGCAAAGGAACTTGGCGAGGGACTTGTCGTGGTGGATGAAACCCCGCGACAAGGCCGCCGTCAAGGCGGCGGCGCGGACTTGTTTCCGGGTGGTGGCCGGGTAGGGTGGCACCTTGCAGTCGCCAGCCCCTGCCGGTCGATGGGATCAAGCCACCAACAGCTATCGGAAAAGCACATTCTAGGCCTTGGCTCGGAGATGAGCCTGGTGCGTGCCGACGAGTCGGACCCGCGGCTCTGGCTGCAGAATGCCCCCGTTTGCCCGGCCCTGGCGGTGCATCACATCGCTCACACCGGCGTGATGCGGGCCGGGCCGCGGTTCGCCGTGGTGCGTATCTGGCAGAGCGGCACCTACTTCTTCCACACCCGCTCCGGCGTCGGCCGGGTGCTGATCGACGGCCGCTGGCAACTGTGTCCGCCCGGGCACTGCTGCCTGCTGCCACCGCACATGCTCAACGCGTTCGAGTCGGCCGAAGAGCGCTGGGAGTTCGCCTGGGTGCGCTACAAGGAGCCGCCGCACCTGCAGCCGATCCTGTCCGCTTCGTCGCCGGTGCTGCAGAAATTCAACGGCGAGCCGTTCCAGCACGCGGTGCGCGGCCTGCTGGCGGAGTTCGAGGGGGCCGACAGCCCGGCCCACCCCCCGCAGTGGGTGGAGCTGATTCACTCGGCGGTGCTGCGATTCTCCGACCCGTGGCGGGGCGACGAGCGGTTGCGCGCGTTGTGGCAGAAGGTCGAGCAGGAGTTGGACTCGCCGTGGACGGTGCCGATGCTGGCTCGCACTGCGTGCCTCAGCCGCGAGCACCTTCGCCGCTTGTGCCAGCAGGAGCTGGGGCGCAGCCCGATGCAACACGTTACCTGGCTGCGCATGCGGCGGGCGACCGAGCTGCTGAGCCGGACCAACGACACCATCGCCGCGATCGCCTCGGAGGTGGGTTATGACAACCCGTTCGCCTTCTCCAACACCTTCACCAAATGGATCGGCTGGCGGCCCTCACATCACCGCAACCCCGGAGGCGCCGGCGCCGGGTCCCAGCCATCTTGAGGCAAGAGGGCCGGTGATGAGGTGGTCACGGCCACTGCGGGCGCCACCCCGCGGGGTAGGGCGAGGCGTCCCTGCCGAGCCGCGCGGGCCGAACGACCTCCTTTCGCCCCACCGCCTCGCAGACCAAACCGCCCGCGAGTTGCCCGCGAAGAGCCCAA
>SKLO01000287.1 GCA_007123195.1 Verrucomicrobiales bacterium
CCATGGATGGAGTGGGCGCCAGGTTCGCGGTTGACCATCCCGACACGGTCAGTCGGAACGGCAAGCGTTACCGCTTGATTCTGCAGGATGCGCCCCGCAGCTGGGCGCGGGCTGCGGCCCATGCCTCAGGTGGACGACTTGCTGACCTGTCGGACGAGTCAGTGCGCCAGTGGTTCGTGGACGAAGTGCTGGCGGAAGCGGTGCTGCCTCCGGGCCTGTGGGCGGAAATCCTGCTGGGGACCGGGGGCGAAGAGGATCCGGCGGCAGGTGGACCCCCGCCTGCAGGAGACGAAGGGCCTGTTTTGGGGCAGCGGGACAATAGCGCGGACTGGACCTACCTGGAAGAAAAGGCAACCCCTTTGCACGGGATCCACGGGTTTGTGATCGAGTGGGACTCGGCGGTAGACAGGGAGTGAAGCGGCTGGGACTGCCCAAGGCATGGTCGGCACCGTTGCGGGCGCGATGAGCCAGCTCAGCCAATCTGCGGCGTCGCTTTCGCGATTTGCCGGAATTGGCTTGACCTGGCGCTGGATTCTGCTGGGTTGGTGGATTGTGTGGAATCGTTTTCGTCCAGCGCGTGGGCAGTCGCGGCTCATCGGGGCCGGTCGGCACCCGGCAGCAGGCGGCAAGCCTGGGGATTCGATGGTCTCGGTTCACTCGCTCAAGCCACACCGCGGAAGGTCAACGGAGCCGGCCGGCGCCGGGCTGGCCAAGGTTCAGACCATCGTTCGACCGGCCGTTGGCTTGTGGGTGTGGCTGATTTCCATGGCTGCGGCCGTTGGCGAGCCAGCCGCTGAACGGGTCGCCCTGGTGATTGGCAACAACGCATACGAGCACGCGGTGCCGCTGGCCAATCCAATCAACGACGCGGCGGCCGTGGGGCGGCGCCTGCAGCAGGCTGGCTACGAGGTGATCGGGGTCAGGGACGGAGACGTGCGCGCGATGAGACGAGGGCTGGCGAGGTTCGTCGAGCGCGGCGCAGAGGCCGAAACGGCGGTGTTCTTCTTCGCCGGGCACGGCATCCAGGTGGACGGCCGCAACTACCTGCTGGCGGTCGATGCGCAGCTCGATCACGTCGCCGACGTGGCGGTGGAAACCCTGCCGCTGGAGGCGGTGCTGGCGGAAATGCAGCGGGCGGGCATGAAGGTGAAGCTGGTGGTGCTGGACGGCTGCCGCGAGGATCCGTTTTCGGGGACACGACCCTGGCTGGCAGAACAAGGCGCTGCGGGCCTGGCGGAGGTCGGTCCGGGTGACCTGCCGCCGGCGGCCCTGCTGGTCTGTTCGGCGTCGCCCGGCCAGACGGTGACGGACAGACCGGGAAGGCACAGCCCCTTTACAGAGGCGTGGCTTGAGCAGCTGCGGCCCGGCATTCCCATCCTGGAGGTGGTGACGCGCACGGCCGCCAGCCTGGAAGGCGATCGGCAGCCATGGTTTGTCTCGGACGGCGGAGGCAGATCGACCCTGGCCTTGTCCACCCTGGTGCTGATTCCCGATCCTGACGATGAGGGGCGGATGCCTGGCGGCCCGGCTGTCGATGTTGATGATTACGCACGCTTTGCGGGAGCCGCCGCCGGGGAACGCAAGCTGATCGAGGTGGCGCCGGGGGTGGAAATGGCGTTCCGCTGGTGCCCGCCGGGAGAGTTCATCATGGGTAGTTCACTCCGCGAGAAGGCGGTCATGAGGGCGGCTGGCATTGAGGAGCCATTTCTGGGGCGGGAGGTCCAGCGGCGGGTGACGCTCACGCGCGGGTTTTTGGCTGGCGGAAACCCCGCTGACCCAAGGCCAATGGCAGGCGGTAAAAGGAACCAGCCTGGGGCGCACCTACGGCATGCGATTCAGGATGACACCGCTTACCATCTGAATGGCAGGCAGCAGCACTGGCGGGATTGGGCAGGCGTCCCGAGAAGCCGGGATCCGGGTACTCTCATCGGAGTGGAGAGGGCGAACTACCCGATGTATTTCCTCAACCACTGGGAGGCGATGGAATGGTGCGAGGCCACCGGCCAGCATGCCGGAGTAAGCGGGTGGCGGATGACGCTGCCGACCGAGGCCCAGTGGGAATACGCGTGCCGGGCCGGCACCCAGGGGATGACCTATGCGGGCGATTTCGAGATTCTTGGCCGGAACAATGCACCCGGGTTGGATGAGATCGCCTGGTATCCAGGCAACAGCAGCGTGGGCTATTCCGGCAATCAGGGCCGGGACACCTCAGGATGGACGGAAATGCAACACCCGGGCATACGGGCCGGCCCGCGGGAAGTGGGGCAGAAGCGGGCGAACCCCTGGGGCCTGCACGACATGATTGGCAACTTGTGGGAATGGTGCGCGGATTGGTATGAGGAGTATGGAGAGGCGCCAGTGACCGATCCTGAGGGGCCCGAAGCGGGTGGCAGCCGGATGCGGCGCGGCGGAGCATGGGCCAGCCGCCCTACCAGCTGTCGGGCCGCCATCCGCAGCCGGGTCGAACCGGGCATGCGCACAGACCACCTCGGCTTCCGACCGGCTCTGGTCCCGGACCCTTGAGGTCGGCGGTTGAGGTGAAGCCTCCCGCGCAACACTTTGGTAAGTCGTTGA
>SKLO01000558.1 GCA_007123195.1 Verrucomicrobiales bacterium
AGACCGCGAGCAATGGCGTCAGCCATCGGCGGCGGGGTGGATGCGCTTGGTGGTGGTTCATGGCAAACATGAGATCTGCTGTGTTATGGTCTGCGATTGGGTGTTCGAGCAAGCTCTTTTCGAAAGAAATTCGGGGTCAGGGGCGTTGGCTGGCGGTCACTTCCAGGGGATCGTCACCTCGCCGGACGGGTTGCCGGCGGCGTCGAGCGGCGAGATTAAAGCCCTGGTGTTGTCGACGTCAATCAATTTGTAGGTGACGGAGGGGTCGTTTGGCAACGTGAAATTCTCGCGTTCCCGAACTCTTAGTTCCTGCTCGCCTTTGAGGGTGTAGGTGAACACGGCAGTGGCGTCGCCCCGGTCGGTCTGCACGCCGCGCACAAGGGTGAAGGTTTCACCGCGGACGGAATCCTCGATCTCGACCTCGGACACGTCCTGTTGCCCGGGACGGGCCTCGGGATCGGTCTTCGATTCGTAGCCCTGGAGGACAAAGCGGTTGTCATCCCGGAAGAACTGGCCGCCGATGTCGAGGAACTGGCTGGTGGTGTTCGGTTCCACGCGCCTGATCTGGAGGGTCGGCGGGTTGCCGCCCTGGAACACCATCACGTAGGGGTGCTGCACCTGTTCGGTCACAAACAGCTTGTCGGTGAACGGCGGGTGGCTGGAGGGATCGCGCGGGTCGGTCCCGGCCTCGAACTCTTCAAGATTGGTGAAGCCGTCGCCATCGGTGTCGATGTCGCCGATGTCGCTGCGGAGGAAGTCGAGGTTGTGCTCCAGAAGCCACTCGTTGGTCATCGGCGGCCGCAGCACCGGCTGGCCCGGGGCTTCCATGTCGATCACGACATTGCCGCTGCCTGCGTCGTCAGCGCGTTCGACCAGGGTGATCGAGGTATTGAGGCGGATCGGGCGTCCGGCGATGACCGGTGCCTGCCAGGCAAAGGTCTCGTCGAGCAGGGCCTCGGCGGCGTTGACCTGTTCGATGCCGGTCTCCGCCAGCTCAGCGCTGCGGGGCGGCTCGGGACGAACAAAGCGCTCGCCGAAGCCGAGACTGGAATTGATAAGCCATCCGCTGACGACGAGGGCGGCCACAGCCACCAGCAACAGGATCAGACGGTCGTAGTTTTGTTCAAGCCACTTCATGGTGGAGCGCCCCGGTGGCGGGGCGTTGGTTGTGAAATTGATTCGGGTGGTGCAGCGGGATGGCGTTCCGGTGCCGGGATCTAATTTTGGTGTCGATCTTGGTGTCGGCCCTTGACCTGGGCGCGCGCTGCGACTCGGTCCGGGGTGATGAATGCCGGCGGCTCAATCGGCGTCAGTGGTTGCCGGCGCCGCGGTCTCGTCTTCGGCCGGGGGTGCGATGAAGTCGAGCAGGTCGGCCCGCAGGTAGATCCTCAGTCTCTCCTGGCCGAGGATGATCCGGGCGTCGATGTAGCCGGTCGCCTGCATGCCCATCATGGCGGCAAACTCAGGATCCTGGAAGCCGCCTTCAAACTGAGTGGGATCCAGTTCAAGCACTTCCATGGGCTCCTCGGCGCCCGGCTCGGGTTCAAGCTGGGACGGGTCGAATTCCTCGCCGTTGTCAGGGGCCTGGTCGGCGGGTTGCTCGCCATCCGGGACTTCGATGGCGGGCGGCAGCATCTCATCACCTGGCGGCGGTGGCGAAGGGGTGCCGAAGCTGGGGAACTCGAAGCCTTCCTGCTCGCCGCCTTCGGGCGTGATTGGGGTCGGCACGATCGGGTCGCCGGTGGCCGGACCCACGGTGCTTTCATTCTCGATGCGTATCAGTCGAGGAAGGATGTAATAGGACGAGGAGTGTGGCTGGCTGAGTCCGTTGATGACCTGCTGGAACGAATCCTGGCGGGCGGTGAACCTCAACTCGATCGGGTAGATCCGGTAGGGCTCGGTGTCGGTCTCGCCGTTGGTCTCAGGCTGCTGACCATCCTCGACCGGCATCGGGGTGCGGCTGAACTGGGTGATTTCATCGACCCCGGAAGCCACCAGCAGTTCCGCCAGGTGGATCAGGGCATCGAGCTGCCAGTCGACCTCGGCGACCACTGTCTCCGAGGGCAGCACGGCGGTATAGCGCTCCATGTCAAACGCGAACTGGCCGGGAAGTTCGGTCCCGGCGCCCCGTGCGCTGCCGGTGAAGGTGGTGATGCGCTCGTTGAGCCGGGCCTGGAACTCGGTGGCGGTCGGGGTTCGCCGCGGCGGCTGGAATTCCAGCAGGCTTTGACGCAACCGGGCCACGGCGTTGCGGTAGTCTTCCGCGGCTGCGGCCTGCAGGTCGAGATTCTCCTGGTCGGGGTAAAGCGGGCGGCTCTTGAGCCTGGTGACCTCGTTGCGGAGCTGGTCGAAGGTTTGCTGGCTGGCGCTGTAGGCGGAATAGTTGCCGTAGAGCCAGAAGCCGAGGCCGCCACCGGCAACGAGAATAACGGCGAGCAGGGCCGCGAGGCCCTTGTTGTCGTGAATCCAATTCATGCGTTAGTCCAAGGGAAAAGGTTCTGCCAGTGGGAGGATCATCTGGAACTGGTAGGCCCAGCGGTCGCGGGCCAGGTCGGGTTGCACGCTGGTAACGATCTCGTTCTGGCGGGCGTCAAAGTCCTCAATGTCAAAGAAGGGCAGGGCGGCCAGGCGGGAGCCGAACTGGTAGACGATGGACTGGCCGGCTGGATTGGCCCGGTAGAGCCCGGAGATCCGCAGGTGGGTCACTTTGCGGGGTTCGGCCTCGCCTTCCTGGGCGGCGGGGCGTGTGGTGCCCGGGGTTGGCCCCGCGCCGCCGGCCGGCGGCACCACGGTGTCCTCGCCGGACAATGGCTCGACCACGGTCAGCCAGATTTGTTCGTCGGTGAACTGCTCGTTCATGGCGGCCAGCAGTCGTGCCCAGTAGCTCTTACCGGACACCGCCTGTTCCAGCCGGCTGCTCAGCGCCTGGGTGGCCTCGAGTTCGGTAAGGATCTCATTGATCTGGGCATCGGTGGTGCTGAGGGCACGTTGCTCGGCCTGCACCACCTGGCGTTGTTCCTCGGCCAGCTGGTGGGCGCGCTGGAAGTAGAGCCCGCTGACCGCCAGCATGGCCAGCAGCGAAAAGCCGGCCATCATGAAGTAGGGGAACCGACGGGCGGCGTCCTTGCGCAACGACACGCTGTCAGGCTGCAGGCTCAGTTCCATCGGGCAGGTGCCGATGGCGCGCAGCGCCAGCCCCACCAGCTCACCCATGGCATGGGCGCGGCTGGCGATCGATTGCTCGTCGATGTTGCCCCCCACCGCGACGTTGCGGAAGGCGTTGAAGTAGTGGACCGGAATGCCGAGCTTCTCCTCAAAGAACTCCCGGGTGTAGGGCAGGCTGGAGGTGCCGCCGGCGAGGTAGACCGCGGCCGGTTGGCTGCCACCCTGCTGGCTGCGGTAGAAGTTGGTGGTGCGCACGACCTCGGCGTGGAGCCGTGTCATGGTGTTGCGCAGCACCTTGGACACCGCCGCCACCTCGGGATCGGGATGATCCTCGTAGGAGGCGCCTAGGGAAACAAACCCGACCTCCTTTTTCCTGGCCTCGGCCTCGGCAAAGCTGAGTTCGAACTCCTTGGCAATGGCCGTGGTCAGCATGCCGCCGCCGACGGGAATGCTGCGGGTGAACACCCGGCTGCCCTCCATGAACACCAGGTTGGTGGTCTTGGAGCCTATGTCGATCAGCACCACCGGCTCGCCGACATCACCGTAGTTGTAGCGGAACGCGTTGTAGAGCGCCATGGGCGCGACATCGACCGAATCGGTCACCAGGCCCGAGGCCTCGACCACCTCGTTCAGCTCGTTGATGGCGTCGGCCTTGATCGCCACCAACACCACCTCGACCTCGCCGCCGGACTTGCCGACCAGTTGGTAGTCCCAGATGACCTCGTTGATCGGGAACGGCACGTTCTGCTGGGCTTCGAACTCGACGATCTGGTCGACCTTGTCCTCGCCCAGCGGCGGCAGTTTGACGAAGCGGGTGAAGACCGACTGGCCGGCGATCGCATACCGAACCGGGGTCTTCTTGAGGTTGAGAGCCTGCGCCAACTCGCTGACCGCGACGCGCATCTGCGGCAGGCGCGACGCCTCGGCTGCCGGATCGGCCATCATCTCGGAGTCGCGGTAGTCCTCGAGCACCAACCCGCCGGCGGCGGTCGACGAGAAGACGGCGGCCGCGATCTTCTGCGACCCGAGGTCGAGCACGACGATATTTTTCTTGGAAGCCATAAATCAGGTGATCAGGAGATCGGGAACGGGGGGCGACAGGCTGACACCGTCCGCTCACGGCACGAGCCATGGACTGCGGTGCCGCGGGCGGCCCGGGATCGGACGCACGGGCGGGCAGGGTGGTCCTGCGACCGGGTGAAGTCAGGCAGCGAGCAGCTCAGGGATTGGATGCGGTTGATGATGAAAGCTGGAAACGGGCAACGGGCGGAAGTGGCGGGCGAGCGCCCGGGCGGCAGCATCGGCTGCTGCCGGCCCCGGAATCAAACTGCCAGCAAACGGCTTCAGTTGCGAGGCTTGACGTCCAGGTGGTAGTCGTACCACAGCGGCGCGAACGGGGTGTCAGGCTTGGCCCGCACGAAACCTGTGGTCTCCGGAAAGGTGCCGCGCCACCAGGCGGCCTGGCGCTGGGCGGTGGCGTCGCCGCCAACCAGTTGACCGGCATGCATGACTTCCACCGCCACCGCTTCGACGTCGCGCTGGGTGTAGTTGTCCTTGCCGCCGGAGAACCGGAACATCGCATCGGGCGGCACGTAGGCCACGGAGTTCACGGTGTCTCCGGTGCGGATGTTGACGTGGTTGATGGTGCCTGTGGCCATGTAGCGTTGGTTGGTGGCCGGGTTGGTCGCGGAGAACAGCACGAAGTAACGGAACTCAAGTTCGCCGACCATCGGCAGGGGATCATTCGGATTGGGAGCCTTCTCGACCTTGACCGACACCTCGACTTCAAGCCAGTCGCGCTCCCGCACCCGCTTGTCCCGCGGACCGCGGAAGCTGAACGCCGGGGTCTGCTGGGTCTGGACGTTGATGTTCTCGACGGTGACCCGCACGGTCTGCGGGGCTTGGGCCGAGGCATACTGGACCGGAGCCAACCACCAGCAACCGGCGGTGAGGGCTAGGGCAGCAATGGATCGTTTGAACATGTCTTTCAAGGGGTTGCGGATTGGTTCGAGCGATGCCGCCCGGTCAGCGCGGGCGACGGCGGGCAGGTGGTTGATAACGGACATATCAGGAATGACGGGCGGAAGCGAGCAAATTTGAGCTCCGAATCACGGAGCCACGCTTTCTAGCAGACAACCGCACCGGGGTTCAAGCCCGTGATTGAAGGAAATCGGAAAAATATTCGATCGTGCACCGGATGCCCTCCTCAAAATCGACTTTCGGCTCCCAATCGAGCTGGCGTCGGGCCTTGCTGATGTCGGGCTGGCGGATCTTCGGATCGTCCTCGGGCAGCGGCCGGCTCTCGATCGGCAGGTTCTTGCCGGTGATCCGCAGAATGGCCTCGGCGAACTGGCGGATGGTCATCTCGGCGGGGTTGCCGATGTTGACCGGGTCGTGCTCGTCGCTGTGGGCCAGACGGAAGATGCCCTCGATGAGGTCGGACACGTAGCAGAAGCTGCGGGTCTGGGAGCCATCGCCGAACACCGTAAGCGGCTGATCCTCAAGCGCCTGGCCGATAAAGGCGGGCACCACCCGGCCGTCATCGAGCCGCATGCGCGGGCCGTAGGTGTTGAAGATCCGCACGATCTTGGTGTCGAGCCGGTGGTGGCGGTGGTAGGCCATGGTCATGGCCTCGGCGAAGCGTTTGGCCTCATCGTAGACGCCGCGCGGGCCGATCGGGTTGACGTTGCCCCAGTAGTCCTCGGTTTGCGGATGCACCAGCGGGTCTCCATACACCTCGGAGGTCGACGCCAGCAGGAAGGTGGCGCCCTTGGACTTGGCCAGGCCGAGGGTGTTGTGGGTGCCGTGGGCCCCGACCTTCAACGTCGGAATCGGATACTCGAGGTAGTCGATCGGACTGGCCGGGGAGGCAAAGTGGAATACGAAGTCCACCTGCCCGGGAATGTAGATGAAGTGACTGACATCGTGCTTCACGAACCGGAAATCCTCGTGACCGGCCAGGTGGCCGATGTTGTGGATCGATCCGGTCAGGAGATTGTCCAGCCCGATCACGCGGTAGCCGGCAGCCAGCAAGCGGTCGCACAGATGGGAGCCTAGAAAGCCCGCCGCACCGGTCACCACCGCGGTCTTGCGTTCTTTTTTCTGTGGCGTGAAGAGGTCGCTGGCCATGGGTCGCTGATATCCTGCCGCCGAACGCTGCCACCGGTTCCACCACCGGCCGCAAGGCGCGGCGAGCGGCTAGCATGGCAGGTGCCATGCGGGCAGGCAAGCGGGATTCCCGGCAACCTCACAAGGCCTCACCGCCGGGCCCCGAGTCCCGGCAAGCGGACCCCGCGCGTCCGCCTCCGCCCTCCGCCTTGTGCGGCACTTGCGAAGGCGATCGGGTGCCGCCACGTTCAAGGTCCGTTGCCGACATCACGGGGCCCAATGCCCCATCCAGCCGCGCCCCAAGCCTCGCGGCCCGCCCGCAATCCACCCACCGCAAGCGTCCATGGCCACTGATCCCACCGACCCGTCTGCCGACTCCGGCGCCCCGCCGTCCGGCTTCTGGACCCGGATCGGCGCCGCCCCGGCGCCCGTGGCGGGCATTGTCAACCAAGCCGACCTGTGGCCGTGGAACCTGGTGCTGGACCGTTCCCGCCCCCTGCCGGCCGCGCTGGAATGGAGGCTCGACACCCTGTTCGGCTCCGATCTGAACTCGGACCGTGCTCTGCCGGATCCGGCCGGCCTGTCAACCCCGCCACTGCCGCTGTTGCTGACCGCCCGGCATCCGGACGAAGGCGGCGACCACGACCTTTCCGCCGTCAAGCGCGCCGCCCTGCTGCGGCACTTTCTCCCCCTCGCCGACGCGATCGACATCGAGCTGCGCTCCATGGAGGAGCTGGCCGATGTGGCCGACGAGGCCCGTCAAGCCGGGGTCGCGGTGCTGGCCTCAGCCCACGATTTCGAGCGAACGCCGGACCGGGAAACCCTGCTCGACCTGATCTTGCAGGCCGAACAAACCGGCGCCGACGCGGTCAAGATCGCCACCCGCACCGAGGACCCGGCGTCGATGCTGCGCCTGCTGGCCCCGTTCGCCGACCGCCGCCCTGGAGCCCCGCCGCTGATCTTGATGGGCATGGGCCGGATGGGCCGGATCTCCAGGCTGGCGGCGGTCGCCTTGGGGTCGCCCCTCGCCTACGGGCATCTGGGCCACGCCAACGTGCCCGGCCAATGGCACGCGGTCGAACTGGCCGAAGCCCTGATCCGCCAGCGCGGCGGCGCTGATGTTTGAGCCGCCTCCTTTTCGGCACACCGAGCCCCAGTCCGCGATTGACACCACCGCAGGGACTGGCATGCACTTGGCCATGTCATCCGACGACCAACCACCGGCCGACCCGGCCGGACGCCGGGCCCCGCGCGGGTTCCGGCCCGAGCCGTTCGGCTACCACACCGAGCTGGAACTGGCCATCGACACCCTCACCAACGAGGGTGTCGGGCTCGGGCGGGTGGATTCATGGGTCGTGATGGTGCGCCATGCCCTGCCGGGTGAACTCGTGCGCGTCCGCGTCTATCGCAACCATAAGAACTACAGCGAGGCCGACCTGCTTGAAGTGCTGGTGCCCTCGCCCGACCGCGTTACGCCCCGCTGCACGTTGTTCGGCAGCTGCGGCGGCTGCCAGTATCAGAACCTCGATTACTCCGCCCAACTGCGCTGGAAACAACGCCAGGTGGCCGAGCTGCTGCAGCACCTGGCCGGCGTCGAGCACGAGGTCGATCCCGTGGTGCCCTCGCCGCGCGAGTATGGCTATCGATCCAAGCTGACCCCGCACCACCAGAAACCCCGCCAGGGTGACCTCGGCCCGATCGGGTTCCTGCAAAGCGGCTCGCGCAGCCGGCTGGTCGATGTGCCGGAATGCCCGATCGCCATGCCGGAAATCAACGCCGCGCTGTCGGACCTGAGGCAACAGCTGCGGGCGGCTCCGTCCACCCGCAAACGCGGTGCCACCCTGCTGTTGCGCGCCGACGGCGACGGCGGCGTGACCACCGACCACGCCGAGGTGATCGAGGAGCGCATCGACGACCTGCGCCTGCGGTTCCAAGCCGGCGATTTCTTTCAGAACAACCCGTTCATCCTGCCCCGGTTCGCCGCCCATGTGGCGGAACAAGCCGCCGACGACGGCGCCCGCCATCTGGTCGACGCCTACTGCGGCTCGGGCCTGTTCGCGCTGGCTGCGGCGGGTCGGTTTGACAGCGTCACCGGCATCGAGATCAGCGAGAGTTCGATCGAATGGGCGCGGCGCAACGCCGACGCCAACGGCATCCGCCACGCCCGCTTCATCGCCGCCCCGGCCGAGGCCGTTTTCCGCGACATCGCCAGTCCGCCGGACCAAACCGCGATCATCATGGACCCGCCGCGCCGCGGTTCGGACGAGCAGTTCCTCGGTCAACTGATCGAGTTCAAGCCGGTCACCGTGGTTTACGTGTCCTGCAACCCGGCCACCCAGATGCGCGACCTGCGCCAACTCCTCGACGCCGGCTACCGGATCGCCCGGGTCCAGCCCTTCGATCTGTTCCCCCAGACCAGGCATCTTGAGTGCGTGATCCGCTTGACCCGACAGCCCGGCGACTCCCCTGCCCCATGATCTGAACGGCTGGCCGGCACCAAAATCCGATCCCGTGACTCCAGTCAACCCGGCCGGGCCGGCGGCCGTCAGCCATCGCCGCCGCCGAGACTCAGCAGCCACTCGCTGAGCAGATGGATCAGCCACGCCAGCAGCGGCAGCAGCGCCACCTGCACCGCCAGCAGCAGCGGCGCCGTCAAGCCGCCCGCCAGAATCTCGGCCATTCCCTCCCCCGCGGTCCACACCTGGATCGTCACCGCCACGTAAGCCAACGCCGCCATGACGATCCCATAGACGGTCGCCAGGGCGCCAAACGCCAGCGCCAACCGACCGGTCAAGGCGATCACGCCACGCGCCAAGGTGGCTCCATCGATCTCCGCGCGCCCCTCGTGGTCCGGCAGCCCTTCGACAGCCTCTGCCGCCATCCGCCGGTCGTCCGGCGGCAGGTCCTCGGCGCCAGTGCCAGCCTCTCCCGTCATCGCCCCTTCTGCCGCCTCGCCCGGCGCCTCCGACGCCTCGCCCATTGCCTGGTCCACCGCGGCCCGCGGAGCCGACGGCTCCAGCGCCAGACCCTCGGCCGGGCGCGCCACGAACCATCCAAGATGCAGCAGCCACAACGCCCCCACCAGCAGGCCAAGCAACGTCAGCACACCCGTCGGCCAGGCCGCGCTGCCGAGCGAGCCCACCATCGCCGCCACCCCGAGCGCCACCGCCAGGCCCGCGCCGAAGACCGCCCCCAGCACCAGCGCCCGCAGCAACAATCCCGCGCAATCCCGGCGCCCCAGGGCCAGCAGCAAACCCACGTTGCGGGCCGCAAACCGACCCGCCACGCTGTGCAACGCCAGCGCCAGCGCCGCAAACAACAGTCCTGTGACCAGCGGCTCGACCGCACCCAGCCGGACCGCGGTCAGCAACCCCAACACCAGCACCAGTGCCGCCATCGCCAGCACCGCCAGCCCGGCACTGCGCGCCGCCCAAGCTGTCGCCGCCAGACCGCGCTCGCGATCACAGCAGCCACAGGCATACACCCCTGCCACCTGCCGGTCCAGCCAGCGGGTCACCGAGGTCTCGCCGGTGGCCGGCTCCACCCGCTCGGCCAATCGGCGGCAGGCCACGCCCGCGCGCCGGCTGCCGCGCCCGGTCTTGACCGCCGCCGTCTTCACCCCCGACCAGACCGACCGGGCCAGCTCGGCTGCCTTGGAGGGCCCCGTCTCCACCGGTGCCTGGTGGGCGGCTGCGGCAGGCTCCGCCGCCGCGGGCGC
>SKLO01000286.1 GCA_007123195.1 Verrucomicrobiales bacterium
CGCCAGGAAAAGCCGCCCGGCCCCGCGCTGACCCCGCAGGAGGCGCTGGAAAAAATGACCGTGCCCGAGGGTTTCGTGGTCGAGCTGGTGGCCAGCGAGCCCGAGATCGTCAACCCGGTGGCCATGACCATCGACGAGCAGGGCCGGATCTGGATCACCGAGTCGGTGGAATACCCGCGCCACGCCCCGGGTCCGGGTGAGGATCGCATCAAGGTGCTTGAGGACACCACCGGCGACGGCGTCGCCGACAAGGTCACCGTGTTCGCCGACGGCCTCAACATCCCCTGCGGCATCGCCGTCGGTCACGGCGGTGTCTGGGTCAGCAACGCGCCCGACATCCTGTTCATGCAGGACACCACCGGCGACGGCGTGGCCGACCACGTCGAGGTCGTGGTCACCGGTTTCGGCCGCGCCGACACCCATGAACTGCCCAACTCCCTGACTTGGGGGCCCGACGGCTGGCTCTACGGCCTCAACGGCGTGTTCAACCCCTCCGTCATCCGCCATCAGGGCAAGGAACACCGCTTCACCTGCGCCGTGTTCCGCATCCACCCGCGCACCCGCGAGTTCGAGGTGTTCGCCGAGGGCACCAGCAACCCCTGGGGCATCGCCTTCGATCCCAATGGCTCCTTGTTCCTCTCCGCCTGCGTGATCGATCACCTGTGGCATGTCACCGAGACCGGCTACTACCGGCGGCAATCCGGCGCCTACCCGCCGTTCACCTGGCGCATCGAGTCGATCGTCGAGCACCGCCACCAGATGGCCGCCTACTGCGGGCTGGTTTACTTCGACTCCGACGCCTTCCCCGAGGACTGGCGCGACGTCCTGTTCATGGGCAACATCCACGGCGGCGCCATCAACGGCGACGTGCTGGAGCGGCGCGGCTCCACCTACTTCGCCACCCCGCGCGACGACATCTTCACCGCCAACGACGTCTGGTTCATGCCGGTGTCGCAGAAGGTCGGGGCCGACGGCCATCTTTACCTGCTGGACTGGTACGACCGCTACCACTGTTATCAGGACGCCATGCGCGATCCCGAGGGCGTCAACCGCACCCACGGCCGGCTGTGGCGCCTGCGCTACGCCGGCGACGGCGATCGCGAACCCGTGCGCGGACCGTTCCCGAATCTTGGCGAGGCCTCCGACGACCAGCTGGTCGACCTGCTCGGCGCCGCCAACGTTTACCATCGCGAGACCGCCCAGCGGCTGTTGCAGGAGCGCGACAGCGACCACGCCCGCCCGCGCCTGCAGGAACTCGCCCTGGCCGACGACACTCCGCACAAGCACCGCATGCACGCGCTGTTCGCGCTGGTCGGCGCCGGCCAGCTTGACGAATCGTTCCACCTCGACCTGCTCAACCACGACCTGCCGATCCTGCGCGCCTGGGGCGCTCGCGCCGCGGGCAACGCCCGCAATGAGACCCCCGCCGCCGTAACCGCGCGGCTGCTGGAACTGACCGCCGACCCCGAACCCGACGTGCTGCTGCAGGTGGCCATCGCCGCCGGCAAAATCGACGCCCTCGACACCGCCGACGTGCTCGCGCAGGTGCTGGTGCGCGCCGGCAACGACCCGCTGATCCCGCGCATCGTGTGGCAAAACCTCCATCCGGAGCTGGAACAGCACGGTCGCCGGTTCGTCGCCGCCATCGCCGACGCCGACCTCGGCCAGACCGCCGGCGTGCGCGAGATTCTGCCGCGCGCGGTCGAACGCCTGTTGGCGGTCGGCGACATCGACGCCGACACCATTGCCGGACTGTTGCAGCTGCTGCTCGAGCAGGAGCAACACGGCGTGGTCGCCGCCAGTCTTGAGCAGATCGGCCAGCGCGTGCGCAGCGGCGAGGTGCGCGACGCCCGACTCGCCACCCTGCGCGAGCCGCTGGACCCGGTGCTCGACGACATCCTTGCCGGCGGTCCCGACCGCCCGCTGTTCTTCGACACCGCCGTCACCGCCGCCAGCTGGCGCCATCCGCGCGCCATCGAGGCCCTGCAAAACGTGCTGCAATCCCCCGACCAACCCGAACAGAACCGCCTCGCCGCGGTCGAAGCCCTGATCTCCATCGGCGACGAGGGCGTGCTGGAATCGGTCGGCCACATCCTTCACCGCGACAGCGGCCGCTCGGGTTTCCTCGCCCGCTCGGTGCTGCAGGCGCTGGGCCGCAGCGACCATGACGCCGTGCCGGCCGTGATCCTCGGGCAATGGGACCAGCTCGACGAGGCCGAACGCCCGGTGGCGGTCGAGACCCTGACCCAGCGCGGCGCCTGGAGCATCGCCATGCTCGAGGCCATCGCCGGCGGCGAAATCGACCGCGACGCGCTCAACCTCAACCAGGTCGCCGGCCTCATGGCGGGCGAGAACGAGCGTATCCACGAGCTGGTGCTGGAAACCTGGGGCAATGTCAGGCTCGAACGCAACCCCGACCGCGAGCAACTCATCGCCGAAGTCCACGAGCGCGCCCGCCGGGTGCCCGGCGACCCGGTCAACGGCCGCATCGTCTACCAGAACGCCTGCGCCGCCTGCCACCTCATCCACGGCGAGGGCAACGACATCGGCCCCGACCTCACCCACAACGGCCG
>SKLO01000372.1 GCA_007123195.1 Verrucomicrobiales bacterium
CCGTAGGACCGGCGCGTGACCAGCGGATTCAACCCCACGGGCGCATCGCGCTGGCTCAGGGAATGGGATGCGCTGGCAACGGTAGGGCGAGGCGTCCCTGCCGAGCCGCGCGGGCCTGATGACCTTCTTTCGCCTCACCGCCCCGCATACCGAACCGACCGCGTTTTGCCCGCGAAAAGCCGAAGCCCCTGCAAGCCGTGAACCCTCCGCCGCCCCCCATCTCCACGCTCGTCCGGCGAACGCGGCTCGCCGGGGACGGCTCGCCCTATCGTTGCCAACGCATCTCATTCCCTAGGCCAGCGCGATGCGCCCGTGGGGTTGAATCCGCTGGTCACGCGCCGGTCCTACGGCTCCCGCATGGCATCAGCCCAGAGCCTGACGCAGACGCCGGCAGGCTTCCTCGACGTTCTCGCGGCTGTTGAAGGCGGAGATGCGGAAATAGCCTTCGCCGGCGGCACCGAATCCGGCACCGGGAGTGACCACCACCTGGGCCTGCTGCAGCAGGCGGTCGAACATGCCCCAGCTGTCGACTCCTTCGGGGCAACCGACCCACACATAGGGCGCGTTGACCCCGCCGTAAACGGGCAGGCCAATCTGCTGGCAGGCCTCGCGCAACAGGGCGGCGTTGGCCATGTAGTGATCGATCAGGGCGGCCACCTCGGCCTGACCCTGGTCGGTGAACAGGCCGGCGGCGCCGCGTTGCACGACGTAGCTGGCGCCGTTGAACTTGGTGCTCTGGCGCCGCGACCACAACGGGTGCAGCGGCTTGCGCTCGCCGGCCGAGGTCAGTGCGGTCAGTTCCCCGGGCACCACGGTGTAGGCGCAGCGCACGCCGGTGAAGCCGCCGTTCTTGGAGAAGCTGCGGAACTCGATGGCGCAGTCGCGGGCGCCGGGGATTTCGAAGATCGAGCGGGGGATTTCCGGATCGCGGATGAAGGCCTCGTAGGCGGCGTCGAACAACAGGATGGTGTCGTTGGCGCGGGCGTAGTCGACCCAGGCCTGGAGTTGTTCACGGGTCGCGGTGGCGCCGGTGGGGTTGTTCGGGTAGCAGAGGTAGACCAGATCGACCGGTTCGTCCGGGATCGCCGGGACGAAGTCGTTGGCGGCGGTGCAGGGCAGGTAGAGCAGACCTTCATAGGCGCCGCTGGCGTCGGCCGGGCCGGTGTTGCCGGCCATCACGTTGGTGTCGACGTAGACCGGGTAGACCGGGTCGGTGATGGCGGTGCGGTTGGCCCCGTTGGCGAAAATGTCGAGAATGTTGCCGGTGTCGCACTTCGACCCGTCGGAGACGAAGATCTCGTCGGCGGCCACCTCGACGCCGCGCGACTGGTAGGCATGGGTGGCGATGGCCTCGCGCAGGAAGTCGTAGCCCTGCTCCGGGCCGTAGCCGCGGAAGCTGCCGCGCTCGCCGAGTTCATCGACCGCGGCGTGCATGGCCTCGCGGGCGGCGGCGGGCAGGGGTTCGGTGACGTCGCCGATGCCGCAGCGGATGACGCGTGCGGCCTGATCGGGTGCGGCCTCGGTGTAGGCACGCACGCGGCGGGCGATTTCGGGGAACAGGTAACCGGCGCGGAGCTTCAGGTAGTGATCGTTGAGACGAGCCATGGAACGCTCAAGTAGGCGGGGGGCAGGCCTTGGTCAAGCCGGGATCGGAAGGCGGATCGGGATCCAGGACGGCAAGCGTGGCCCGGCTTGGTCGCGGCCGGATGGAGGGGCGCCATTCACGAGGGTGGCCTGCGGGCCGAACCGCCCCATGGACGTATTCAGACCCCTTCGGCTGCGGGTTGCGGCACGAGATCATTGGCCCGGGCCGTGGAGTCGTCGGTGATGCCGACGGCGGACGGGGCCTTGGGGAAGCGCATGATGAAGGCGGTCTTGACCCCGGGCACGCTGCGGACCTCGATCCGGCCCTGGTGGGCCTCGACCGCCCGGCGCACGATGGTGAGACCGAGACCGGTGCCGGGCACGGCCGGTGAATGGTGGCGTTCGACCCGGTAGAAGCGCTTGAAGATATACGGGATCTCGCTTTGCGGGATGCCGACCCCGTTGTCGATGACGCTGATCTCGTGGTGGTCGTCGCGGCTGCGCTGGCGCAGGGTGACCTTGAGGCTGCCGCGGGGATTGTTCTTGAGCGCGTTCTCCACCAGATTGATGAGGATTTGCTCGACGTAAAACCGATCTCCGGTGACCGGCGGCTGGCCGTCCGGAATGTCGACCTTGATGCGGGCGCGGGTGCGTTCGATCAACGGCCGCAGGTGGTCGACGACCTCGCCGAAGCACTCGGCGAGGCTGAACGGTTCCACGTTCAGTTGCACGGCATTGGACTCGAGCTTGGAGACTGTGAGCATGTCCTCCACCAGCCGGAGGATGCGCTCGCTGTGCTTGTGCATGATGTTGAGGGCGCGCTGGGTGCCCTCGCGGTCGGTGATGAAACCGTCGCGGAGGGTTTCGATGTAGCCCTGCAACATGGTCAGCGGGGTGCGCAGTTCATGCGAGGCGTTGGCCACGAAATCCTTGCGGATCTGCTCGGTCATGACCCGGTCGGTGATGTCCACCAGCATCATCCAGAC
>SKLO01000365.1 GCA_007123195.1 Verrucomicrobiales bacterium
CGTGCTGTGGCCCAAGCGCCCGCTCGAAGGAATCGCTCTGCTGCACGAGTCACCAGGAAGCCTGTTCACCACTGCCCGATCAACAAGCAACAGGCGCACTCTGCGCATGGTCGCAATCGCCGCCGTCGAACGCGGCGACGCGGACTTGGCCGCCGCTGCCATCGAAGTGGCGACCGCCTTCATGCGGACGTATGCCGGACATGGGGCGGCCATGGACACGCTTGAAGTCGGAAGCTATGTTGCCGTAACCAGTGACTTGCTTTTCGCCGGCCTCCTCCGCCGCATCTGGGATGAAGAGCAGCTGGCGCGGCTGCAGCTGGCAATCGAAATGACTCTGCCCGCATGCGACTGGGGACCCTATCAGCGCAACGAACGCGTTTTCGGGCTCGCTGCGTCTGAACACATGAAACGTCACCGCAGCCTTGGTCTGGACTTGAACGAGGAAGGCGGCGGCGGCTTGATGCTCCGCGCCTTGCCCAACGGATTTTTCGATCACCATGCGGCCTCTTCGCTTGAGCTGCTGGACGATCCTCACCTGCAGCCCGGCGCCATGCTGCCTGCCGAACCACCCCGCCACGACAACATGCTGCCCTCCTGGTTGGGTTGGCTCGCCGCATGGGACCAGACGCACCTCGTTGGCATCGCCTTCCATAACGTCGTCGTCTCCCTTCGCGCGGCCGAAACCCGCCTGCGCCTCGCCCACGCCGCCATCGCCCTCAAGCGCTTCTACCTGCAACACGATCGCTACCCCGACCAGTGGCAGGAACTGATCCCCGGCATCCTCGACCAACCGCCGCTCGATCCCTTCACCCGCGGGGTGCTGGTGCTGCTGCCCGCCGACCCCGCCGCCCGCCGCGAACGGCCTGTCATCTACTCGCTCGGCCTCAACCGCGAGGACAACGGCGGCACCCAGGCGTTTGATCCTGACACTCCCACCGTACTCGGCGACCGATTCGGCACCGGCGACGTGGTCTGGGGCTATCCCGGCAATACGCCGCCGACCGGTCCATGAGCCCCTCCGACCTCCGACCTCTGTGCTTCTCCGTGTCCTCTGTGGTGAAACAATCAACCACCCGCTTCGCTTGAGGTCACCGAGAAACACAGAGAAGTCAGATTTTCCCATCTTGCCTCAGGCCCCCCAAACTCCGAGCGCCAACTGATACGAGCCAAAGAAGGGTTGGGTGTGATCCCGGGTTCTTGAGGCCGCGGCCCGGTTCCTAAGTTTGAATTTAACCGCAAAGAACTCAAAGATCTCAAAGAACGCAGAGCGACCTTGTTCCCATATTTTGTGATCTTTGCGTTCTCTGCGGTTGAATCTCTGTTTCAGAGCTGGCTGCGGATTTTGACCCGGCACTTTTCAAGGGCGCCGAGCCGGGCGGGCTGGCCCCACACCCGGCGGCCGTGCGCCGAGGGCTTGACGCCACCAAGACGCGCGCCCACGTTCCCTTGCCATCATGACCCACCCGTCCACGCCGCCGCCCTCACAAGGATCGGATCCTCCGTTCGCCATCCCATCGGCAGGCGTGGATGCCGCCGAACTGGATCCCTGTCGTAGCGCCCGACGCCGGCGGATCTGGCCTTGGCTGATTATCGTCCCCTTGGTCGCGATGGCGCTGTCCGTGCTCACCTTCAACTGGAGCGCCTCCGCCCGGCTCCAGGCCGCGCTCGACGACCTCGTCGCCCGCGGCGAACCTCTCACCTACGACGAAGCCTACGCCCGGCTCGCCGCCGATCCGCCCGCCGATGACGACAACCTCGCGGGCGTGCCGCTGCTGCTGTCGATGCACGATTCCGAACCCGGTCGCGCCATGCGCCGGCAGCTGGAAGAAAACCAGCCCGAGTTGCTGGAACAATGGGAACAACTCGTGTCCCGCTGGGGTCACACCGCGGGAACCAAAGCAAGTTCCATCCTTCGCACCAGCGAGGACTTCGATGCCTGGCATCCCGACAGCCCGCAGTTTGATGCTGAATTTCATGCCTGGCACCCCGGCATCCCCTATATCTGGTGGAGCGGTCCCGATGAGGACTGGGAATGGATCGAGCACAACGACGGCCCCGCAGCCTCGGTCTACCTGATCAGCGGGTTCCTGCAGCCGTTGATTCACCAACTCGCCGCCGACTGCCGCCACCGCTCGCGAGCACTTTGGAGCCAGGCCGAGTTCGACGAGGACGATGTGTTTTCAGTTCTCGTGGACCAGTTCGGCCCCAATCCCCGCGATCTCGTCAAGCGCGCCCAGACCCTGCGAAGCATCGCCCTCGCGGCGCTCGCACGCAAAGACCCGGAACTGGCCGCCGCCTCGCTCGAACTGAGCCTGGCCCTGATGCGCGCCGGAGGGGAGGGTGAGGGCCTGTGGGCTCTGCACTTGAGGGTGATCACGGCACACCTGACCGATGGCCCCTTGTTTACCGGTCTGAGCGAGCGGGCTTGGAGTGACGAGCAACTGGCCCGATTGCAACGCGCCATCGAACACTCCCTCAGCGCGCTGGAGCCGGAATCAATGCTGCGCATGGGGCGGGTCCTGGATCTGACAAAAATCCGGTTCGTCAAGCGCCAGCGGGACGTCGAAGC
>SKLO01000203.1 GCA_007123195.1 Verrucomicrobiales bacterium
ATTCCGACAGAATGTCTGACCTTTTGTAGCGTGACCTTTTGTAGCGGACCTTCGTCGGTGACACCTGCTGGCACGGCCCACACTGGCGCCGACGGCCGGACTGGGGCATGAATGGAGGGTGGACCAGCAACCTAGAAACCGGACACCCGGCGACCCGTCCCCGGCCGCCTCCGACCCACAAGCGGCGGAGGACCGGCGCTGGATGCTCGAAGCGCTTGAGGAAGCACGCCAAGGCGACGGCCTGACCGCGCCCAACCCGCCGGTCGGCGCGGTGCTGGTGGCCGGTGGCGAATGCCTTGGCCGCGGCCACCATCGCCTCGCCGGGGGGGCGCACGCCGAACTGGCGGCGCTGGCCGACGCGCGCCGGCGGTTGGGGGACCGTGACGCCGAACGCCGCCTGCGCGGGGCCACGATTTACGTCACCCTCGAACCTTGCTCGACCCATGGGCGCACCCCGCCTTGCACCGATGCGATCGCTGCCGCCGGGCTGGGCCGGGTGGTCTATGCCGTGACGGACCCCACTCCGGCCAACGCCGGTCGCGCCGCGGCGGTTCTCGCCTCGTCAGGGATCGATGTCACCGCCGGGGTGCTGCAGGCGGAGGCCGGCCGCCTGCTGGCACCGTGGCTGAAACGGGTTCGTGAAGGCCTGCCATGGGTGATCGCCAAGGCCGGGCTCAGCCTGGATGGCAGGCTCACCCGGCCGCCGGGCGAATCGCAGTGGATCACCAGCGAAGCCGCCCGGGCCGACGCCATGAGACTGCGGCTGCGAGCCGACGCGATCCTGGTGGGGGCCGGAACTGTGCGCCACGACAATCCGGCCCTGACCCTGCGCGGGGATTTCATTCCCCCTGACAAGGCGCAACCATGGCGCGCGGTGTGGACCCGCAGCCGCGAGCTGCCGCCGGACGCAAGGCTGTTCACCGACGAACACCGCGGGCGCACCCGGTTGATCAGCGAGAACAGCTGGCGCCGGGTGCTCGGCGTGCTGGCGCAGATGGGGGTCACGACCGTGCTGGTGGAGGGCGGCGGCCGCGTGCTCGGCGAGGCCTTCGCCGCCCGCGGCGTCGACGAGGTCTGTTTCTACCTGGCGCCACGCATCTGCGGCGGCGGCGTGCCGGCGGTCGGCGGGTTCGAGTTCACTGCCGACGCCGTGTCGTGCCGGCTTGAGCGGGCGCAATGGACCGCGATCGGTGACAACATGCGGATCACCGGGCTGCCGCGTTGGGATGATGAGAGGTGACCGGCGGCCATGGGTCGCAATGGTCACCAGCCGGTGCCTTGCCAGGACGAGACCGGTGTCTGATCCTCAACCCTGCTTGCCTTCAACGTCGACAAGGACTTCGCGTTTATCCACCTTCCGAGGTGGGGCCAAACCCCATAGCCGGGGAGCGGCGTGCGGCGTACGCTTCCGCAGATGGATGGCAGCGCACCAAACCATTGCGTCTCCGATGTGGTGTCCATCGGACAGCGCGACAATTCAGCCTCGATCTATTATGGGGCGGAAAACCAGTGGTCCGATCGCCGCGAATACGGTGTGGACCTATCAAAAATCATGTTTCCAGGTCAGAATTTCAGTTTCAAATCCACTCAACTAAAACCATGAAAATCCAGATCAACACCGACAATCATATCAGTGGCCACGAAGCACTGGTTGAGGAGGCCGAGGCCACCATCACCTCGGCGCTCGGCCACCTCGGAAACCACGTCACCCGCGTCGAGGTCCACCTCAGCGACGAGAACGGCGAGAAAGCCGGCAGCCGGGACAAGCGTTGCATGATGGAAGCGCGTCTTGAAGGTCACCAGCCGATCGCGGTCACAGATGAGTCGGACAATCTTGGCGATTCCATCGCTGGTGCGGCTGACAAGTTGAAGGGCTCGTTGGATCGCATCCTCGGTCGGTTGAACGATCATTAGACCGGTTGCCGACACGCTGGCGACTTCGCTTGCCCGCGCAATTTATCATCCTGATCATGGGGTGATCACCCTGCAGCCTCCGCACGCATCTAGGCTTATCGAAGACTCATGAAGAGTCTTTTCCATCCTGGGGGACACGCCAACATGCGATGAACGATGCAAACCGCGGAATCATACAAATCCAATACCGCCCCGGACTCGACGACCGGTGAACGACGGGTTGGCACGGCGGCCTGGAGAAAGATCGTCATGAGATACCAGCAGCCTTCCAGATGGCGTGCCATCTGGCAGATCTTCAACACGCTGGTTCCTTTTGTGGGTCTCTGGTGTCTGATGTATTGGCCATATGGTGAATCCCATGCCGGCAGGCAGAGTGGGGTAGACATTCCTGTCTGCCCTGCCAATGCATCGCCCAAGGAACGTCCGTCAGGAGTCGGGAGTCAGGAGTCAGGAGTCAGGAGTCAGGAGTCAGGAGTCGGGAGTCGGGAGTCGGGAGTCGGGAGTCGGGAGTCGGGAGTCGGGAGTCGGGAGTCGGGAGTCTGGTAGCTGGTAGCTGGTGCTTCAAGTGCCGGCAGGCAGAGTGGAGTAGACATTCCTGTCTGCTCCGTCAATGGCGAGTCACTGCCAAATCCCCATGCATCAGGGG
>SKLO01000220.1 GCA_007123195.1 Verrucomicrobiales bacterium
CTGGCTGGAGCAACCGACCGTCAGCAAGGCCGCCGCGGCCAACAGCCACAGGGTGGCGCGAGGCCGGGCAGGAATGCGGGTGCGGCAGCGGATCATCGCTCACCGTGACGGGCGCCGGCCGCTTTGGCAAGCGCGATCCCGCCCCCGCCCGGCGCCCCGCCGCGGCTACGGCGTAGCCGCGATCGATCCCATCACAGCTCCCGGTAGCGCCCCTCGTTGCGCTTGGCCAGTTCCTGCAGGAAGTCGCGTCCGGATTCCGACTGATACGAAAACGTGTGGATCACGGCCCGCTTCCGGCGCTGTTGCTGAAATTCCTCCACCAGCTCGTAAATCGCCTCGACCGAGGCGCCGGTGGGATGGCCGTCGGACAGGAAATAAATGGTCTCGACCGGCGGATCCAGCTCGAAGCAGGCTTTCAGCGCCAGGTCGGCACGGGTGCCGCCGTGGAGGCCGCCGCGGTATTGCCCCCAGGAGAACTCCTGGCTGGTGCGCGGACGCCGGCCCAGTTCCGCCGTCAATTCCACCGTGCGCGTGGCCGGCGAATGGTCCTTCATCCACTCCACCGCACTGCTGATCGTCTCCGGGCCCGCCACCGCCATCCGCTCCTCCCGGAACACATGGGCCGCGCCGGCAAACATCACGAGATTGAAGAGGGTCCGCGAGGGCAGGCTCTGCACCACCTTGATGGCCTCATCCTCAACCGGCGTATACTCCCGCCCGCTCATTTCCATCGATCCGGAAATGTCGATCACCAGAACCGTGGCGCCCTCGGATTGCACCCCGAAAAACCCGATTCCCCCGCCGGCAGGCCCACCAAAGGCAGCCGAGGTGCCCATTGAAACACCCAGGTCGAAGTTGTCCTGCAGGTCGCTCTCCATGATGGGCACCGACACCGGGGTCACCACGCTGCGTGCCACCATCACCTCCGTGTTGGCCATCTTGGGCTGGGTCGGTTGCGGTGTCGGCGGCGTCATGACCCGCCGTTCCACCGTGACCTCCTGGGTGGTCATCGGCGTGGCCACGATCTCCGGCGGCGGCAACCTCGGCACCGCAATCACGATCGCCGCCAGCAGGGCAAACAAGCCGATGTGGAACGCCAGCGTCACCACCGTCGCCACCGCCTGCTCTTTGGTCCGCCGTGGCTTCGGCGGCGGCGGCACATGGAACCCGTCGTCCTCCTCCGGCCACGCCACCCCGGCCGGCGGTTCGTCTCCCGTGCCCGCGATCGCCACGGCCATGACCGGAGGCGCGACCGACAACGCGGTCGGTGGCGGGACGCCGGGAGCACTGTCGGCCGAAAGCGGAACCGGAGCTTGCGGTTGCGGTGGTGACGGCGGCGGCGGGGCCACCGTCACCGGCACGACCGGGCTCACCGGCTGCTCCCCTTCCGGGACATCCGGCTCCACCTCGCCCGGCCCGGCCGCTGAAGGCTCGCCAAGGCTGAAGTGGGGATCAATCGTCGCCGCGACCAGCCGATGGGTGGCCGCGGATTCCATGTCGCCGTTGGCCTCATGGGCCTGAGCCAGGATGAAGTGGCAAAACGCCGAGTCCGGGGCCCGCTCAACCCATTGGCCCAACATCGGGATCAGGCTCTCCAGCGGGTGCTGCTCCAACACCCGGAACACCACCTCCTGCGCCTCCGGCGTGTCCGGCGGCGCGGGAGCCCCGGCCACCAGTTTCAGCGCCTCGGCCGGATCCTCAACGTGCTCGAGCACGGCCGTGGCCACCCGGGCACGCAGTTGCCAGTCCTCGGGCTTCCGCTCCAGGCTTTGTCTCAGGAACTCAAGGGCGGCATTCATGCGTCGTACTTTGGGATGGCACCAGGGTTGGAATCACGTTCAAGCAGACACCGCCCCCCGGCAAGTCCGCCTTGGAGCGAGCCGGCTCGGCCAATCTGCCCCTCGAGCGGGCCGAGCACGCCAAGGGGTCCGGCGCTATCGCCTGAATCGTCAAGAGCTACCCAACAATAACGCACATTGCCAGTCATCTGTTGGGCAAACCTGAGGTGCCACCCGGCGGCGGGACGCCGCCAGCGCGCATGAACGGTGCGGAGCCCTGCGGGGAAGGCCACCCGTCCCCGGCCCGCAGGCCGAGAACGAACCAACAGCCCACCCGACTCCGGAGACCCTGACGGATGGTCGCCCACCACGCCAGCGGCCCGGTGCAACACTCATCTCTGCCAGCCCGAACAGTTCGCCCTTCCCCGCCCGCCCGATCAGGTTTAATCTGATGCCGTGTGCCGCATGCTGTGCACCTGCGACAAGTCGCCAACGTTGCGGCCTTCGGCGCCAGTTCGTCGCATCCGAATCCAAACCCTGATCCACCCGCTACCTTCACCATGCCCCACCGCCCATCCCCACTGGCCAACTGGTGGTTGTTGAGCCGCTCGCTAGCCGCCGCACTGGTGCAGGTCGAGCGGACCCGGCGTCAGTTGCTCTTCGGCCTGACCCTGTTCCTGCTGCTGGCGGTTTTCGTCGGCGCCATGCCGCTGGCAGACCGGCTCGGCGCCCGGCCTTGGCTGTTCCTGCTCTACTGGGGCGGCGTGGCCACCTTGGTGATATTCCTGTTCATGCTGGCACTGCTCGACCTGCTGGCGGTGCGACGCCGCTACCGAGCGGAGTTGAATCGACTGCGGCACGAGTACAAGAATGAGCTGCCTCCGGACGAGAACAGTCATTGAACCGGCCGGACCGGCGCAACCACCTCGGCCGGCACCTCCCGGCAGTTGACCGAACCGATTTGAACGCCACCGCACCGCACCCAGACCGACCATTGCAGCCGCCCCGACGATGTCACGGTTTGTTCACGGGAAACCCGTTCCCGCGCACCGCGTTAAGGCTTAACGGAGATCAATGATGCGGGTGGCGTTTGTGACTGACACCTATCCCCCGGACGTCAACGGCGTGGCCATGACTCTGGAACGCCTCGTTGGCGGCATGGTTGAGCGCGGCCATCAGGTGGCGCTGGTGAGCACCCTGCCGCTGGCCAGGGACAACAACCCCGATGGCGCCATCGTCACCGAGTGGGTCCCCTCCATCCCCCTGCCCGGCTACACCAGCCTGCGTCTGGGCATCCCCTCACCCAAGCAGATCACCCGCTTCATCCGCCGCTGGAAGCCCGAGGTCATGTATGTGGCCACCGAAAGCGCGCTCGGCTACAGCTCCATCCGCGCGGCCAACAAGGAAGGCGTCCCGGTGCTGTCGGGATTCCACACCAATTTCCACAGCTACCTCGAGGACTACCACCTGCCCATGCTCGAGAACGTGGCCACCCGCTACCTCCGCGCCCTGCACAACAAGACCCTCTGCACCTTCACCCCTTCCATGCAGTCGGCCGCGGCGCTGGAAGCCAAGGGCTTCGAGCGGGTCAAGGTCCTCGGCCGCGGCGTCGATACCACCCTGTTCCACCCAGGCCGCCGCCGTGAAACACTCCGCGCCGCCTGGGGGGCCGCCGACCCCGCCACGCCGGTCGCCCTGTTTGTCGGCCGCATCGCCGCCGAAAAAAACCTGCCCCTGTGTGTGCACGCTTTCGAGGAACTGCGTCAGCAACGGCCCGGCATGCCCTGTGTGTTCGTCGGTGACGGCCCGCGGCTCCAGTCCCTGCGCGGCGACCACCCGGAGTTCATCTACGCCGGCATGCAGCACGGCACCGACCTGGCCGCCCACTACGCCTCGGCCGACCTGTTCATCTTCCCCAGCCTGTCAGAAACCTACGGCAACGTGCTCGTCGAGGCGCTCGCCAGCGGACTGGTCACGGTGTCGTTCAACTACGCCGCCGCCCAGCAGCACATCCGGCACGGCGCCAACGGTCTGGTGGCCACCATGAACGACGCCGACGACTTCATCCGCCAGTGCCAGGCCGCGCTGCAACAATGGCTGGCCGGCGAATCCGTGCCCATGCGCGAGGCTGCGCTCGCCACCGCCGCCGAATTGTCCTGGGACCGGGTCCTCAGTCAGCTTGAGCGTGAACTCCAGCGCACCCTGCCCCATGCCCCCGCCGTCGGCCGCAGCGATCCGCCCGCGCCAGCCGCGGGCATCGCCGACCAAGCCATCCTTTCCGCCACCGACAGCCCACCGCCGGAGCGCCCGGCACCCGGCGAACCCGCTGCCGCGGAGGCCGCCTTCCTGATCCCGCCCGCCCACACCCCGGAGCCGCCGCTGGAACAGGTCATCACCGAAGTCGCCGCCCGCGGCAAGACACCCGGCAAGCGCAAGCTGCGGGTCAAGACCGTCTTCATCTCCGATGTCCACCTCGGCACCGCCGACTGCCAGATCAATCAGGTCAACCACTTCCTGCGCCACGTGCGCTGCGAGAAACTGGTGCTCAACGGCGACATCATCGACGGCTGGAGCCTGTCGCGCTCCGGCAAGTGGAACCGCGGCCACACCTACTTCGTCCGCCTGATCCTGAAGAAAATGGAGAAGGAATCCACCGAGGTGATCTACATCCGCGGCAACCACGACGACATCCTCACCAAGCTCATCCCGCTCAAGCTCGACAACCTCAGCGTTGTCCGCGAGCACGTCCACGATTCGCCCCACGGCCGCTACCTCGTCGTCCACGGCGACGGCTTCGACGCCGTCACCACCCACTACCGCTGGCTCGCCATGCTCGGCGCGGTCGGTTACGAGACCTTGCTGCGCATCAACCGGGTCTGGAACGCCTACCGCAAGTGGCGCGGCAAGCCCCACTTCTCCCTCAGCAAGGCAGTCAAGGGCAAGGTCAAGAGCGCCGTCAGCTGGGTCGGACGCTACGAGGAACAACTGCAGAAGTTCGCCACCCAGCGCGATTGCCAGGGCATCATCTGCGGCCACATCCACACCCCGGCCGACAAGCATGTCGGCGACACACACTACCTCAACTCGGGCGACTGGGTCGAGTCCCTCACCGCCGTCGTCGAACACCTCGACCGATCGTTCGAAGTCGTCACCTACGAGGAATTCTGCCGCCGCACCCACCGCTCCCCCAAGGACGGCCGCGGCCTCGGCAGCGCCGCCCGCAAGCGCGCCCAGCCAGAGCCCGCCGACCCCGCACCACCCGCGGCCGACGCGCCGGAGCCTGACAAGAAGGCCGGCTGAAGCCGCGGCCGGCAAACCCATCGACCCGGCGACTCGCCTTGGCAGGCCCTCCGCCCGGCCGGCGCTCCCAACCCACTCCGGCGCCGGCCGCCGGGTGCCCGACCAACCGTCGCCTTTTCGCCCGGCCGCGCCCGGCTTGCGCAACAAAAGCGTTGCGATACTGTCCCTTTGCAACCGGCCCTTTATGTCCACATTGCGACTTGAATGCGCCGGCCCGTCCGCGAATGCGCCGGCCCGCCCGCTGAACCGGGGCTCAACGACCGTTTAGGAACCCATGACCGCACCCACCACCCCCCACATCCTCGAAGCCTTCGACCGTTCGCTGCGCGAGTGCAGCGAACTGGTGATCACCATGGGTTCGATCACCAGGCAAAACCTGCAAAGCGCCTTCAACGGCCTCATGCGGCGCTGTGACGAAGCCTGCAACCAGGCCATTGCCGACGACTACGACGTCAACCAGCTGGACAAGAAAATCGACGCCGCCGCGCACGAGCTGCTGATGCGCTTCCAGCCGCTGGCGCACGATTTCCGCCAGGTCATCGCCGCCGCCAAGATCTCCAACAACCTGGAGCGCGTCTCCGACCAGGCCGCCAACATTGCCAAACGCGCACGCAAGGTCAACAAGCTGCCAGAGTTCGCCGAGATCAAGATGGTCGAACCGGTCTTCACCACCGCGGTCGACATGCTCGAGGACAGCCTCACCTGCTTCGCCGAGCGCAATCTCGAAATGGCGATGGACATCATCGGCCGCGACAAGCAGCTCGACAAAAGCCACAAGAAGCTCATCAAGCACTACACCGGCCTGATGGAGGCCGACTCCACGCTGATCAAGCCGCTGCTCCACCTCATCTTCATCGTCCGCTTCCTGGAACGCATCGGCGACCACTGCGTCAACATCGCCGAGGACGTGCTGTTCGTCCTCACCGCCGAGGACGTCCGCTACGTCGGCCGCCAGGAACTGCGCGAAAAAGTCGGTCAACAGGACTCCCCCGCCTAAGCCCGCCCCTCAAGCGGTAGCGGGTAGCGGGTAGCGGGTAACTGGTAACTGGTAACTGGTAACTGGATCTCACCCCGTGCCCCCAAACCGAGTTCGCAGCGGGCGACGGCAACCGCCCTCCGTCACCGACGGCGGACGATCACCGCGCCCGCGGCGCGACCAGGTCGCAGCGCCCGCATGAGGCCTCACGGCCCCTCCACGCTGGCGCTCCCCGGCCCGGCAGGATGGGTGCGGTGCTATCCGGATGCCCACCAAGGGCACCCCACTGGAAAGACGAATCAGGTGGCCCGGTTATGCACAAAAAACCTTCTCCATCGCAAAAATGGCCGCGCCAGCCGTGACCCAATCGGCCAAACCGGCCCGCCAGCCCGTTACTTGGGCTTGCATTGCCCAGTTCCTCGTATTCGGTCGTCACCATGACCAATCACCCCACACCCCGCCCCGCCGATCCCCGAGCCGTCGGCATGCCATCCCACCCCCTCGGTGCTCGCCGGCCTCGTCCTGCTGGCGCTCACCCTGACCGGTGGCGCCACCCGCGCCGCCGCCGATGAATCCGAACACCGTCACGACATCGTCATCTACGGCGGCACCAGCGCCGCCGTCACTGCCGCCGTCCAGGCCACCGAACACGGCCGTAGCGTGGTCGTGGTCAGCCCCGACCGCCAACTCGGCGGCCTCAGCTCGGCCGGGCTCGGGTGGACCGACTCCGGCAACCGTGCCGTCATCGGCGGCCTTGCGCGGGAGTTTTACCACCGGCTCTGGCTCCATTATCAGGACCCCGACTCCTGGCGCCAGCAGACCCGAGAGCAGTTCGGCAACGTCGGCCAGGGCGGACGCGCCATCGACGACGCCGGCCAGACCGCCTGGGTATTCGAACCCCACGTCGCCGAAATGATGTTCGACCGCTGGATCGACGAACACGAGATCGAACTCCACCGCGATGAATGGCTCGACCGCGACTCCGGCGTGACCGTCGACAACGGCCGCATCACCTCCATCCGCACTCTGTCCGGCAAGACCTTCCACGGCCGGATCTTCATCGACGCCACCTACGAGGGCGACCTCATGGCCGCCGCCGGTGTGGACTACACCGTCGGCCGCGAGGCCAACTCGCAATACAACGAAACCCTCAACGGCATCCAGACCGCCCGCGCCACCAAGAACCAGCTGCCCTGGGGCGTCGACCCCTACGTGGTGCCAGGCGACCCCGACAGCGGCCTGCTGCCCGGCATCAATCCCGACCCCGGTGGCGACGACGGCGACGGCGACGAGCGCATGCAGGCGTTCTGCTTCCGCCTGTGCCTGACCGATGCCGAAGACAATCTGGTCCCCATCGAGCAACCGGAGGGCTACGACGAGGCCGACTTCGAATTGCTGTTCCGCGCCATCGAGGCCGGCCAGAGCGACCGGTTCTACAAGTTCAGTCCGATGCCCAACCGCAAGACCGACTCCAACAACGACAGCGGCATGTCGAACAACCTGATCGGCGGCAACTACCACCTCGAAGAGGGCTGGAACTACGCCGAGGCCGGCTACGACAAGCGGCGCCAGATCGTCGCCGCCCACCGCTACTGGCAGCAAGGCCTGGTCTGGACCCTGCAGAACCACCCCCGCGTGCCCGAACCCATCCGCAACCGCCACTCCGGCTGGGGCCTGCCCAAGGACGAGTTCCCCCTCACCGGCCACTGGCCGCACCAGATCTACGTGCGCGAGGCCCGCCGCATGGTCTCCGATTTCGTGGTCACCGAGAACCACGTTCGTGGCAGCCTGCCGACCCCTCGTTCAGTCGGCATGGGATCTTATTCAATGGATTCGCACAACGTCCAACGCCATGTCGTCATCGACGATGAAGGCCGCGCCCACGTGCGCTGCGAGGGCGATGTCCAGGTCCCGCCCGGCGGCGCCTACCCGATCGACTACGGCGCCATCGTGCCCCGCCAGGACCAATGCGACAACCTGTTCGTGCCCGTGGCCGTGTCCGCCACCCACATTGCCTTCGGGTCGATCCGCATGGAACCCGTGTTCATGATCCTCGGGCAATCCGCCGCCACCGCCGCCGACCTGGCGCTCGAGCACGACATCGCCGTGCAGCAGGTCGATTACGCCGAATTGTCCGCCCGCCTCGAAGCTGACGGCCAGGTGCTCCATCACGGCGACCGCGGAACCTCGGTGGCCGCGATCGATCTCGAAGGCATCGTCATCGACGACGCCCAGGCCGAGCGCACCGGCCACTGGCTCCAGAGCCAGGCCCAGGGCAAGTTCGTCGGCAACGGCTACCGCCACGACAACAACGAGGCCAAGGGCGAGTCCGTCGCCATCTACCGGGCCGACATCGAGCGCGGCGGCACCTGGGAAGTGCGCGTCTCCTACAGCGCCCACGACAACCGCGCCACCAACGTTCCCGTCACCGTGCGCCATGTCACCGGCGAGGACACCATCGAGATCAACCAGCGCCGCCAGCCGCCCATCGACGATCTGTTCATCGTCATCGGCCGCTTCACCTGGGAAACCGGCGACACCGCCGAAATCGAGATCACCAACGCCCACACCGACGGCCACGTCATCATCGACGCCATCCAGTTGGTGCAGATCGACTGACCCCGGCCAGGCCGGCCACCAACAACCCCTGTTCCCCCGCCATGAAAATGACTGCAACCCCCGGCAGCGCCTGCAGGTTCGGCGCCCTCGCTTTGATTCTGCTTGCGGCGACCGCCCCGACCGCTCCCGCCACAGAGTCGCGCAACGCCCTCGGCAATCCCGTCGAAGGCCCGCTCGATCCCTTTCTCGGCCAAGCTTTGCTTGAGACCAACACCGTCTTCGAGGACCAGGACCAGGTCCGCGAGCCCTACCTCGCGGTGGCCCTCGACGGCAGCGTGCTCGCCTTGCGCAACTACAACAAGCAATTGCGCCGCAGCACCGACGGCGGGCGCACCTGGAGCGATCCGGTCGCGGTGCCTTTTGGGTTTCTCGACAGCAACTTCATCGTCGACGAGCACACCGGCGACATCCTGTCAGTGCGGCTGTGGGACGGCAACGACCGGCTCTGGCGCAGCCGCGACCACGGCCTCAGCTGGAGCGAGGAAGCCATTGCAGTCGAGCCCAACGAGGTCATGAAATGGATGGAGCGCACCGGCTTCAAGACCCGCGGCACCTGGGATCAGAAGGACGACGACCGTGTCTACATCCTGCACGCCAACGCCAGCGAGGGCGGACTGACCCTGCGTCACGAACCCCACCGTGGACGCCTCATCGTCTCCGCCACCTTCCGCCCGCTGGCCAAGGAACACCCCTCCGACCGCAAACCCGTCGACGGCATCCACAGTTGCGCCATCTACAGCGACGATAGAGGCGCCACATGGCAAGTCAGCGGTCTCTTTCCCGAGGCCACCACCGAAGAGGCCGCGATCGCCGAACTCAGCGACGGCCGGCTCTATTTCAACACCCGCAGCTGCAGCGGCTACCATGCCCCGGCCCTCGCCCGCGACCTGCGGCCCGACGAGATCTACCGGCGCGAAGCCTGGAGTCCCGATGGCGGCGAGACCTGGCAAGACCTCCGCGTCAGCCCGGTGCTCATCGACGGCGGCGGCTACGGCCGCGGCTACGGCCTGAAGGGCGGGCTCGCCCGCCTGCCGGTCGCAGGCCATGACATTCTCGTCTACAGCAACACCGACACCGCCGGCGGCGAGCGCCAGCGGCTCACCGTCTGGGCCAGCTTCGACGGGGGAGAAACCTGGCCGGTGAAACGCCTCGTCCACGAAGGTCACAGCGCCTACTCCTCGCTCGACACGGCACGCCCGGGAACCCCGGACGAGGGCGTGATCTACCTCCTGTTTGAAGGTGGCCCCGACGGGC
>SKLO01000655.1 GCA_007123195.1 Verrucomicrobiales bacterium
CCCGACTGGCGGGGAACGCGCGACACCAATGGCGCCGAAGCCATGCCGGCGCAACGCCGGAGGTCGGCGGAGCGGAACGCGGCAAGGCTGCCGCTCCCCTCATGGGCTTGTTCATCCGCCAGGCATTCGCCGGCAGCGAGAACGTTGCCCCTCCGGCACGCAAGCGGCCGGAGGGATTGGCGGGTGATGCGAAGCTGCCGACGACCCGCCGACCCCGTCGAGGGCGCCGCCCGGCCACGGCCGGCCCGACCCTGGCCGCCTTCGTTCAGTCGATCCAGCGCCGGGTGATGTCGGCGTAGGTGTCAATGCGGCGGTCGCGGAAGAACGGCCAGATGCGGCGGAATTCCTCGTTGAGGCCGAAGTCGACATCGGCGAGCAGCACTTGTTCCTGATCGACAGAGGCGCGGGCAACGACTTCGCCGTAGGGATTGGCGACGAAGCTTTGGCCCCAGAACTCGGTGTCACCCTCGGTGCCGACCCGGTTGACGGCGGCGACATGGCAGCCGTTGGCCACGGCGTGGCCCCGCTGTACCGTCTCCCAGGCGGTGTGCTGGGCCTGGCCGAGTTGGGCCTTTTCCTGTGGCAACCAGCCAATGGCGGTGGGGTAGAACAGGATCTCGGCGCCCTGCATGGCGGTCAGTCTGGCGGCCTCGGGATACCATTGATCCCAACAAATCAGCACCCCGATGCGGCCGTGCGCGGTGTCCCACACGCGGTAGCCGAGATCGCCGGGGGTGAAATAGAATTTCTCGTGGAACCCGGGGTCCTCGGGAATGTGGGTCTTGCGGTAGATGCCGAGCGTGCCCCGGCGGGGATCGACCACCGCGGCGGTGTTGTGATAGACGCCGGTGGTCCGGCGCTCGAACAACGGCAGGATCAGCACCACATCGAGTTCGCGCGCCAGTGGTTCCAGTTCGGTGGTGGTGGGACCGGGCACCGGCTCGGCCAGGTCGAACAACGCCGGGTCCTCGCGGGTGCAGAAGTAGGGGGTGGTGAACAATTCCTGCAGGCAGATGATGCGGGCCCCGCCGGCGGCGGCCTCGCGGATCAACTCGACATGGCGGTCGATGCCGGCCTCGCGGCTGGCATGGCTGCGGCTCTGGATCAGTCCTATGGTGGGCATGATGTCAGGGGGTCAGAGGCTGGCGGTGCCCAGCCGGCGAGACGGGTGATTCGCCGGATGCACGGACGGGCGCGGTCGGCAACCGCCAGCCGGCTCATTCGGCGCGGTCGGCGCGGTCGGGCGCCTCATGAAAACGCACGATGGTTTCGCCCTCGTGCGCCAGGTGCAGCCGGGCGCGGGCCACGGCTTCGAGATACTCGCGGTCGTTTTGCAGCCACTCAAGTTCGTTGGTCAGGTCCTCACGGCGCTGCTCGAGGGCGTCGACCTGTTGCCGCAGTGAATCGACGTCGGCATCAATGCGCTCGCGGCTCTGCCATTCGGGCCAGAACGCCATCAACAGTGCGGGGATCATGGCGGCGACCAGCAGCAGCTTGACCAGGGTGGTCAGACGTTGCCACAGGTTCGACCCGGGTTCGACCGGGGTGGCTGACGGCTTGGTATCAAACAGGTCGGGATCTCGCATGACGGGACGGGCGGTTCGGCGGCCGGGGCTCCGATCTCCCATCGGGCCGCGGTGGCGGCGACCGGCCTGCCGCGGTCATTCAACCACAGAATGAGGCCGGCCGCCATCGCCGTCGGCGATCGGTTGGTGCCCGCAGGTCCGGACCCGCGCCCCGCCCCGTCCGCGCCCGCCTGGGGTGTTGCAGGCGGGCGGGGGTGTCCCGCGCAGCCGGTCCGCGGCTCACATCTTGACTTTCATCTTGCCGCCGTAGACGGCGTCGTCGCCCAGTTCCTCCTCGATGCGCAGCAGCTGGTTGTATTTGGCCACCCGGTCGCTGCGGCTCATCGATCCGGTCTTGATCTGGCCGGCGTTGGTGGCGACGGCGATGTCGGCGATGGTGGCGTCCTCGGTCTCGCCGGAGCGGTGGCTGATCACCGAGGTATAGGAGTTTTCCCTGGCCAACTCGACGGTGTCGAGGGTCTCGGTGAGGGAGCCGATCTGGTTGACCTTGACCAGGATCGAGTTGGCCACGCCAAGCTCGATGCCCTTGCGCAGGAAGTCGACGTTGGTGACAAAAAGGTCGTCGCCGACCAGCTGGGTGGTCTCGCCCATGGCGTCGGTCAGGGTCTTCCAGCCGTCCCAGTCGTTCTCGTCGCAGCCGTCCTCGATCGAGATGATCGGGAATTTCCGCCGCAATTCCTGGTAGTAGGCCACGATGTCGGCGGCCGAGCGTTCGCTGCCGTCGGATTTCTTGAACACATAGAGGCCCTTGTCCTTGTCGAAGAACTCGCTGGCGGCGACGTCGAGCGCGATGGCGATGTCGCTGCCCATCTGGTAGCCGGCTTTCTCGACCGCCTGAGCGATCACCTCAAGGGCGTCGTCGGCGCTTTTCAGGGCCGGGGCAAAGCCGCCCTCGTCACCGACAGCGGTGGAGAGTCCGCGGTCGTGCAGCACCTTCTTGAGGGCGTGAAACACCTCGGCACC
>SKLO01000636.1 GCA_007123195.1 Verrucomicrobiales bacterium
ACGGTCATGTCCATCGAGCCGGGCTCGACCGTCACCAACATCAACTACGACACCATCCCCGACAACGTCGAACTCCAGCCCGGCGACCGGGTGATCCTGGAGAACCTCAATCGCTGATGGCATACCCCCAGGTGGCCTGAGCCGGCCGCGCGGGCTGCTTTGGTCTTGTCCTTGCCGATGGGACGGTCCGGGTTTGGCTCCCGAGGCGGGGCCGCGTCGGCGGAAGCCAGCACTCAAGTCGAATGCCCACGGTTGGTGGTCGGAGACGCGACGAGTGTCCGGGGCTGGCATCGCGAGCTTCGTGTGCTAGAGTGACCAAACCAAGAACCTGATCCGCTGCGCATGAAGATGAAGCCCATTTCGATGACCCGCCCCCGTCGCTCATTCAAGGCCTTGGCCCGGAGAGGTTCCCTGGCGGTGGTGGCCGGTCTTGCCCTCGCCCTGCTGGCATCGTGCGCCAACAACAATCGCCCCAAGCCAGGCGGTCCCACCTCCAATCTGGACCCCAAGGCTTGGAACACCCCCCAATCCTGGGAGGGCGGCGCCCAGTTCGGCATGTTCCCCCAGTCGCGCTGAGCGAGCGGCAGGTTGAGGCAAATCCCATGGAGTTGCCGCCCTTGAACAGCGGAAGTGGCCCACTCCGCCGCGCCTGACCCACCGCCTCACCCCGGCCTCGCGAACGCAGCGACCGTAGGTTGAATTGCCTCAATTCGACCGGGGTGCGGGTGGCGCGTTCCCCGCGTCTCCTTCCATCACGGCTCGTTCGCCCCCTGCGAATGGACCGCCGCTGGTGGCCCCGGTGCCGGCCCGCCCGTATCACCCACAGAAGGTCGAATTGCGCCCATTCAACCTACGGGGCTGCCGCCATTCGCGGAGAGTGGCCGAGGGCCTGGGCAGCAGCCACCCGACACCTCAAACACCCCGCCTCACCCCGGTCTCGCGAGCGCAAGCCCCCGTAGGTTGAATTGCCTCAATTCGACCGGAGTGCGGGTGGCGCGTTCCCCGCGCCTCCTTTCATCACGGCTCTTTCGCCCCCTGCGAATGGACCGCCGCTGGTGACCCCGGTGCCGGCCCGCCCGTATCACGCACAGAAGGTCGAATTGCGCCAATTCAACCTACGGGGCTGCCGCCATTTTCGGCCTGTCTCGGAGCCCGTAGCCGGTTTCAGAGCGCCAGAGCACCCGCGCATCGCCGCACCGTGGCAGTCGGCCCGAGTGCCGGGACGATCATCCGCGAGACTCGTTCCGGCCTTTTGCGACAGTGGCCCATGAACGGGGTTGAAACCAATGAGCGGAACATCCGCCCGCCGCCGGCGTCGGCCAGCGCACCGAGCGCTGCGCCCGGCAGCGGTCGCTGGTGCCCCGCCCTGCAGCGTCTTCCCGATCCCATGGACTGCTTCTGAAAATGGCCGGGGAGGTCCACCAGCACTCTCGTTCGAATTCAACCCAGACAAACCAAGTCCAATCCAAACCACAGCCATCCAAACCATGACTCACCTCATTCGATCCAACCTGTCGTCCCCGGTTCTACCGGCTCCACGCGACCCGTCGCCCATGCCCGCCACCGGGCTTTTCCTCCCGGAGGCCCCGCCGCCGCGCCCGGCATATGGCCGCCGCCCGCGTGCGCCTTGGAACGCCTTGTTCGGCGCCGTGGCGATCGGTCTTGCCTCCAGCCTCGCTTTGCCCGCCGCCTACGGCGACGAGATTGACAGCCCCGCTGCCGCGACCATCGACAAAGCCGAACCGGCCGCCGAACCAGCCACCAGATCCGCCACGCCCCGCGCGCCGGGATTCCAAGGCGGTCGTGGCGTCATGCCGCGCCAGACCCCGGGTCAGGGCCGGCCTCAGGGTGGCGTCCGGCCGTCGGCAGGCATTGCGCCCGGCGGTTGGCAAACCCGGATGGCGCAGGCAGCCCGAACCGCCCCCTCGCGCCACGAAACCGGGCCGCACAGCTACCTCGGCGTGGCCGTGCGTCCGCTGGCACCGGAGATGCGCGCCCAGCTCGACATCGATCCCGGCTTCGGTCTGCTGGTATCCGGCGTGGCCCCCGACAGCCCGGCCCACAAGGCCGGTCTGCAGGAGCACGACGTGCTGCTGCGGCTCAATGACCAATGGCTGGCCTCGCCCGAGCAACTCAACGCCCTGGTGAGGCGCGAGCAGCAAGGCTCCAAAATCGAGCTGCACTTGCTGCGCCAGGCCAAGCCGGAAACTCTGGAAGTGGAACTCGCCAGGCGCGACCCGGCCGCCAGCCCCGGCTGGGGCCAGGCGATGCAGGACATGGGTGGCGCCGCGGCGGACGAGGCCCGACGCACCGCCCGCGAGGCGCGCGAGCGCGCCGCGGAAATGCGCGAGCGCTCGCAGCAAATGCGGCAGGACGCCGAAGCGCGTGCCGACCGCATGGCCGAGGCCGTTCGCCAGCGTATGCGCCGCCAGATGGAGCAACAACGCGGCGGACGCGGTCCCCGCGCCGAGCGGTCCGAGGCCGCGCCCGAGCGACCCCAGGCTGCGCCCGAGCGACGGGCGGCACCGGAGCGTCCGCAACAGCAG
>SKLO01000433.1 GCA_007123195.1 Verrucomicrobiales bacterium
CCCCGGGTTGCACCCCGCCACCAGCTTCACCCCACAGTCGCACCAGCTTGCGGTTCACCCGGCCCACGCTGTAGATGCGGGACAGCACCTCCTGGCCAATGTAACAGCCCTTGCGGTAATCGATTGTCCACCGGTCCAGCCCGGCCTCCGGCGGCAGCGTTTTCTCGTCCAGCTCGCTGCCATGCGCCGGCACCCCCAGCAGGATGCGGGCAAACTCGGCCGCCGAGGCCGGCGACCGGTCGGTCACCTCCATCGGTCCCTCGGGACCGACGTCCCGCAAGGCTTCGATCAAACGCTGTTCTGCTGCCGGCGGGCACCACAGATCCCACCCGGCCGCCCCCATGCGGTCACTTTGCAGGTGCACCACCCCGGGCGGCAAATCCACCCCGTCCGGCTGCCACCCCACCAGATGGTGCAGGCTCCAGTCCCGCCATTCGGGATCCGCCAGCAATTCCGCGTCGTCGGCAATCAGGTAGCGGTCGAGCCGGGCCAGCAAAGCCTCCGCCTGGTCGGCCGGCCCGTCCACCCGCACCGCCCCGTCCGCCGCCAGCGACACGCTGACCAGAAACTGGAACTGACCCTTGGCCGTGGTCACACAGGCCGCCAGGGCACGGTCGCAGGTCGCCTGCCGGAGGTCGCGGGTCACCTGGCCGTTGGCATACCGAACCGCGTCCGGGCCCTGCAACCGCAGCACGGTGCGGCGGCCAAACCGCCACCACAGCGGACGCCCGGGCCACCCGGCCCACCAGGGTGCATCAGATTCGTCATTCATTACCAGTCAGTCAGCCACGGGCAAGCCCCGCCGCCAGATCGCACAGCCGTCCCGCCCGACCCGGCCTGCGCCATCTCACCGCTTGCATAACGACATCCACCGGTCATGCCAACTGCTTTCTCACCCCCGCTGGCATCAGAATTCCGCGACGCCGGAGTCGGAACGGCAAAAAACCTCCAGCCCGGGAGCGACCAGAACAAACAAAACCGGGTTTGATCTCGTATTTACAATGGCAATGCCTTACGCTGTTCACCGTGCGGCCCGGCTCCTGCTCAGGAACGCTCCAGAGAACCAACCGTCCGCCCTGACCCTGTTGTCGCAGCGGCGCCACCATCACCCACGCTTCATCATCGCCGGACAGCGGCTCAATACCGCCGTCCCCTCCCTCGACCCGACCTCCGTATCGCACGGAACCACCACCATCTCACCCTGAATCTGAATCCACCGGCATGTCACCGATCGCCCTCCTGTTCTGGCTGTTTTTTATCCCTTTTTCCGGCCTCGTCGGCTATCTGTGGCTGCGCTGGCTGATCGAGCGCCCGCCTGCGCCGATCCCCGTGACCGACCCGGACGCGGAGTTCATCGACTCCGATCCGGAACCGCAGAGCGCCACCCATGCAGATCTCAGCTACGAATACGTGGGACCGTTTCTGGAGCAGCTCCAGAAGCTGGTGTCGGGGGGCTTCAGCGACAAACAGTTGCTGGTCCTGCTGGAGCGCCTGCAGCGGTTGCGCCAGGGCGAGTCGACCTACGGCTTCTACCCGGTGGTGCAGGACGGCATGGCCAGCGACCTGCTGATCACCTTCATCCGGCTGGAGGAGGACTGCCTGCGCTGCGAGGTGCAGGGATCGCAGCCACTGATCTTCGAGATCGAGGACGTCACCGCCGGCCTGCCCCAGCGCGTCGTCGGCGGCTCGCGGGTATGACGGCAGCTGCCGGCGACGGTGACCACCACGGGCTTAAAGCCTGAACCCGGCCACCAGCGGCATGTGGTCGGAGGCCAGCGCCACCTTGGCGGCGAAATCCTCGTCGTCCGGCCGCATCTCCGGTCCCACCGCGTAGTCGGTCACCTGATGCTCGAAAGGTGCCGCAGCGATGATGTAGTCGATCCGCTGTCGCGGCTGGTCGGAGGAGAACGTCGGCGTGGCGCGCGCCGCTTCCGGCGCCAGATCGATCCAGTCGCCGCTGCCGAGCCGGGCCTTCATCAGCTCCGAGTCCGGAGTGGCGTTGTAATCGCCCACCACCAGCCGGATCGACCAGCCCTCGGCGGCCAGCGATTGATCCAGGGCCTCTAGTTGCTTCGCCCGCAGCTCGGGCGAGCGGTGGTCGATGTGCAGGCTCACCAGGCTCAGCGGCAGCTCCAGACCCGGCACCTCGACCAGCACCTCGGCACCCGAGCGCGGTTCGCCGCCGTTGCCGGGCAGCGCGTGGGTGCGCTCGCCGACCATCGGCAACCGGCTCAGCACCGCATTGCCATACTGCCCGCCCTGATAGTCCATGGCCGGGCCGAACGACACCTTCATGCCGGTCAATTCGGCAAGTTCCCTGCCGAGATCGCGCCGGCTGCTGCGGGTGGTGTTGACGTCGACCTCCTGCAGCGCCACCAGGTCCGGCCGGCCCGCCAGAATGACGTCGGCAATGCGTTGCAGGTTGTAGGAATTGTCCTGATTGCGCCCGGCGTAGATGTTGTAGCTCATCACCCGCAACCCGTCCGGCGCCGGCTCGGCGCCCGTGGTGGTGACGGCAGTCGAGGTCCATCCGAGGGCCGCGCCGC
>SKLO01000453.1 GCA_007123195.1 Verrucomicrobiales bacterium
AGCCTCGAAGACGGCATGCGCGTGCGGGACGCCAGCGAGTAGACCGCGCCGCCACGAATTTGGCGGTCCCCGGAGCAACGGGCGCGTGGCGGCCCGGGTTCATGGCTTCATGGAGGCTCATACCCTGTCCCGGAATCCGGTCCGGTGCGCAACCGGTTTCCTGCCAATAACCCGCACCAGCGCCTGTCGATTGATCATGAACACCCCCTACCTCCTCCGTTGGTCACACGGTCCAACCGGCTTGGCATGGCTTGCCTCCCTGCTGCTTGCAGGGCCGCTAGTCGCCCTGCACGCCGGCGCGGCCGAAATCCACGTGCCAGCCGATCATCCGGACATCCAGGCCGCGATCGACGCCGGCCAAGCTGGCGATGTGGTCGTCGTCGCGCCAGGTCGTTATCCCGGCCCGATCGTGCTCCGGGCGGGCATCCTCGTCCGCAGCGTGGGCAACGACGAACCCGGCCGGCTCGGCCTGCTACGCGCCGAACGCACCGTGATCGATGGCCTTGGCACCGACCGGCCGCCCGGGGTCACCATGGCGGAGGGTGCCACCCTCGACGGCTTCACCGTCACCGGATTTGGCACCTTCGACCAGCAGGAATGGCAGCACCAGTTCGACCGGCGCGGTGAAAACCAGCCGCGACCGGACGGCAACGAGGCTGCCATCAGTGCCGACGGCGTCGGTTGCCGCATCGTCAACAATCTGGCGCACGACAATGGCGGCCCCGGCATCCGCATCAGCGGCGGCAACCCCGGCGCGGCCAACGGACCCGTCCACGTCGTTGTCGCCGGCAACACCTGCCATCGCAACAGCGGCGCGGGAATCTCCGCCGTCAATGGCGCCTCCGGCATCATCGAGAACAATCATTGCTTCAACAACCTGCGGGCGGGCATAGGCCACTCCGGAGCCAGCCCGCTGGTCATCGGCAACGATTGCCACGGCAATGTGCGGGCCGGGATCGGCATCAGCAATGGGGCCTCCCCGGTGGTCCGCGGCAACCGTTGCCACGGCAACGGACGCGCCGGCATCGGCATCCGTTCCGGCCCCGACACGCGGCCGGTGGTCGAAGACAACGACTGCTTCGAGAACGGCATGGCGGGGATTGGTATCGATGACGAATCCATGCCGGTGGTGCGTCACAACCGCTGCCACCGCAACCGTTTGGCCGGAATCGGCATGCGCGGCACCTCCTCCGCGATCATCGTCGACAACGATGCCAGCGACAATCACGCGGCCGGCATCGGCGCCGAATCCGGACGGGCTGTCATCGTGGGCAACCGCCTGCAGCGGAATCATACCGTCGGCATCGGTCTGGGCGGCGATACCCGGGCGCTGCTCGCTGAAAACCACTGCGAGGAAAACCGCCTGGTCGCCATCGGCCTGCCCGACCGGGCCCGGGCTCTCATGTGGGGCAACCATCTCCAGCGAACCGCCGGCGGCCCGCCCATGGTGGCCGTGCTGGGAACCTCGCAAGCCACCCTGATCGACAACGTCATCAAGGGCGGCGGCGTCGCCGGCATCCTGGTCGAGGGCCGGGCGCGCCTGCTGGCCAACCAACTCAACGGCAATGGGGGCGGTTCCGGAGTGCTCGCCCGCGACGGCAGCCAGATCCTGCTCGACGCCAACGAAATCAGCGGTTTCTCCCGCGAAACCACCACCGGGGAAGGGGCCGCCGTCAGTCACCCGCAGCCACGGTGACCGCCGCGGAATCGACCGCGCGCCAGACCGATCGGCAACATCATTCCTCCCTTCCCCGCCCCGCCCCGACCCCCGTTCCGACATGCGGCATGCGGCATCAGGTGAACGCGCCAATTCAGCATTACTACCGAGGCCGCAAATTCGGACTTGCACGGCCATCGGCGAGGTCAAGCCAGGGTGCTGCCGCCGACGTATCCGCAGCATCCAACAACGCTGACGGATTTCCCCCGACGATCCCGGGACGTGCAAACCGCCGCCGCCGCCGTGGGTCCTGAACATTCCCGCACCGGACCGGAGTCGCCGATGCGGTCAATCGCTGCGTTGAACGGCCCGCTCCAGCGCCACCAGTTCCGGCGCCGGGCGCCGACGGTTGAGCGCCTGCCAATGCTGCGTGCGCCATTGGTCCGGGTCGAGCCGGGCGGCCCAGGCCAGCACCGCGTCGCGCTCCTCCGCGCCACCCTTGTGGCCGGGATAGGCCACCACCGTGACCAGCGCCCCGCCCGGCAGCCACTCTGCCAGTCCGGCCAGTGCCGCCAGGGTGCTGCCACTGCCGGTGACCACACTCTTGTCCGACCCCGGCAGGTAACCGAGGTTGAACATCACCGCCCGCACCCGCCGCCGAACCGCCGGGTCCACTTGTTCCCCCAGCCGGGCGTGATCGCCGGTCACCAGCCGCACCCGCGCCAGCAATCCCGCCGCCTCCAGCCGCGCCCGCCCCGATTCGATCGCCGCCGGCTGCAGGTCGCAGCCGATCACCAAACCGCCCGGCCCCACCTGCGACGCCAGCCACACCGTGTCGTGGCCGTTGCCCACGGTGGCATCGATCGCCACATCCCCCGCC
>SKLO01000142.1 GCA_007123195.1 Verrucomicrobiales bacterium
CTGATGCAATGGTAAACGGCCGGTTTGTCCGCTGAACCCTCCCTGCTCGCCGGCCACGCCAGCCATCTGCAACGTCTCATGCCCCATGCTACCACCCCCACCTCCCCCCGCAAGCACAATCTCATACAAAGTGTCTGACACTTCATACAAAGTGTCTGACACTTTGTATGAGATTGTGAGCGCTTGTGAATTTTTTCACAAAATCCCCTTGTCCCCGGGGGACCGGCTTCGATAGTGGGCCGTATTGCAGTCGGAAGGCGGGCTGGTGTCGGTCACCGCACCGCGCGCCGGAAACTGAACAGGACCGCTGGAGCTGATCCCGGGTCGGCCCGGCCTGTCGAGGCTGGTCAAGCCGGGGGTTGAGGCCGGCTGGTGGCCCTGTTGCCCGAAGCCACCCCGCACCGCACCGCACCATGAGCAGCCCAACCTACCGCGAAGACCGCCAACCGCACCCGCGCGAGCGGCGGATGATTTTCCGCAACGTGGATCGGACCGACTACGATCCGTCGATCGACTGCTACCTGCGGGATGGCGGCTACGAGCTGTTGAAGAAGGCGCTCGGGATGGAGCCGAAGGACATCACCGAGGAGGTGAAGAAGTCCGGACTGCGGGGCCGCGGTGGTGCGGGTTTCCCAACCGGGGTGAAGTGGGGGTTCATTCCGCCGAACAACACCAAGCCGGTTTATTTGATCTGCAACGCCGACGAGTCCGAGCCGGGCACGTTCAAGGACCGCTACATCATCCATCAGGACCCGCATCAACTGCTTGAGGGCATCGCGATCTCGTCGTTCGCGGTGGGGGCCAAGGTGGCGTTCATCTACATCCGCGAGGAGTTTCCCGAGGGCGCGGAGATTCTGGAGCGGGCAATCGCCGAGGCGGAGGAGAAGGGGTTCCTGGGCAAGGACATCCAGGGCAGCGGGTTCGACCTGGAGGTGGTCGTGCATCGCGGCGCCGGCGCCTATATTTGCGGCGAGGAGACCGGTTTGATCGAGTCGCTGGAGGGCAAGCGGCCGTATCCGCGGATCAAGCCGCCGTATTTCCCGGCCGCGCTGGGGCTTTACATGTGCCCGACCATTGTCAACAACGTCGAATCGCTGTGCCACGTGAAGCACGTGCTGGCGATGGGGGCTGAGGAGTATGCCAAGCTGGGCACGCCGAGGAACACCGGCACACGGATTCTGTGCGTGTCGGGCGACGTGGTGAAGCCGGGTTATTTCGAGGTCGAGGTCGGCAAGGTGACGATGGGCGAGGTGATCCACGATTTGTGCGGAGGGCTCAAGCCGGGGCGCAAGCTGAAGGCGGTGATTCCCGGCGGCAGCTCGGCCAAGGTGCTCAGCGCCGACGAGCGGTTCAAGATCAAGCGCGGCGACGACCCGGTGGAGATCGGCATCGAGGACATCCCGATGGACTTCGACACCATGGCCGCGTGCGGTTCGATGGCCGGTTCCGGCGGCGTGATCATCATGGACGACAGCCGCGACATGGCGTGGGTGTTGAACAACATCAACGAGTTCTACGCGCACGAGAGCTGCGGCCAGTGCACCCCCTGCCGCGAGGGCTCGCTGTGGATGAAGAAAATTTCCGCGCGCATTGTCAAGGGCGACGGCGCGCCGGAGGATGTCGACACGTTGTTGTCGGTGGCTGATCAGATCGAGGGCAAGACGATCTGCGCGTTCGGCGAGGCCTGCTCGTGGCCCACGCAGAGTTTCGTGAAGAAGTTCGGCGACGAAATCAAGGCGCGGACCAGCGGGGAAAACGCCAGTCGGCCGGTGAACAAGGAGACCGAACTGGCGGCCGCCGGTTTGGCCAGGTGAGCGGGCGACCGCGGCCGGGTTCACCGGCCGGATAGGGTGGCTCAGTCACCGGTCAGGATCACGTGCAACGCGTCCGGCGGGAACCGCAGTTGCAGGTGGCCGGTGTCGGAATCGCGGGTGAGGTCGAGCTTGCGAACGGGGCGGCCGTTGGCGTCGAGGGCGTGGGCGGTGTCGAGGTGCGGGTTGGCAATCATCAGGTCGATGTTGTTGTGCGGCAGGTTCCAGGGCGAGCTGCCGAGGTTGGTGATCTCGAAGCCCTCGAATCCGCGGTTGTCGCGGGACCATTGCGCGGGCTTTTCCTCGAAGCCGTGGGGGCGGGCGACGGTCGCGGCCTGGACCAGCACATGACGGGATTCGGCGAGGTCGAGGGTGTCGAGGCTGACGACATGCACGGCGGCGTAGTCATTGCCGCTGCTGATTTGCACATCGGCCAGGCGGATCGGGTCGGTGCGGTTGAGGAATCCGGCGGCGGCCTGGGCCCTGGGGGCGTCGACGGTGAGCACGCCGCGTTGGTGGTCGAGGATGATTTCGCCGGTGTTGGAGCGCACGATGCCTTGGTCGTGGTCAATGTGGTCGGTCAGATCGGCAGCGAAGCTGTCGGCTGGATCGCCGTCATAGGTGACGCGCACGGGACCGACCAGAAACGCCAACGGATCGATGGCGTGGTCCACGGCGGAGTCCTGCGGCAGGTCTTCGGCGTCGCGGTTCGGGTC
>SKLO01000643.1 GCA_007123195.1 Verrucomicrobiales bacterium
AAAACTCACCCGCCCCGCCCGGCAACTCCACCTCCTCCGCCGGTTGTTCCAGCAACTCCCGCCAGTGGACCCGCTGGGCGCGGATGTTCTGCTCAAGGGCATAATCGATGAAGCGGTCGCGCGGGTGCGCGAACACGGCCAGAACAGCGCGCGCGCTGTCGGGGTGATCGATGGCCGCCGCGGCCACCACCGATTCCAGCCGCACGCGGGGGTGGTCGTCGCCGGCGGCGGTGGCGATCTGCCGGAGGCTCGGCTCGATGCCCAGTTGCCCATGCCACAGGCCGGCCACGCGCACCCCATAGGCGCGCACCCTGGGATCGGCCGCCGCCAGCATGCGCTGCCACAGATCGGGGCACGGCGATTCATGCGCCTCGCGCACGCCCATCCACTCGATCCATAATTTCTCGTCCGGATCCCCCGCCTCCGCGCTGCCGGCCCGCTCCTCCAGCGCCGCCAGCACCTCGGCGGTGGGGGCCGCGAACAACAGCCGCCGCGCCTGCTCCCGCACCCAGCGTTCGGGGGACTCAAGCTGCGCCACCCACCCGGCGGTCGTCATCGACTCGAAATCCGGGATCGGTGTAGCCTCACCAGCGGTCGGGCGCAGGCGCCAGATGCGTCCGTGCAGGCGGTCGCGCCGCGGGTCGGCGTAGCTGTGTTGATAGTGTCCGATGAGCGGGTTGATCCAGTCGGCGATGTAGACCGCTCCATCCGGCCCGACACTGGTGCCCACCGGGCGGAAGGCGGCGTGTTCGGATGTCAGCGGGCGCGGCAGTTGCTCCGAGGCAAACCCGGCGCCGTCGTCGAGAATGCGATGGATTTCGATCAAGTGGCCCATGTAACCCGAGATCAGCGCGCCTCCCTGCCAGTCGTCGGGCAGCACCGAGGAACCCACCAGCTCGATCGCGCTGGTTTTCGGCTGGGTATCGAACAGGGCGCCGGTGGGATGGTATTCCGTGGGGTCTGGAATCGCCACCAGCCCGGGCGTGGAGTAGTAGCCGGCGGGCCGGTCGCCGCTCTTGTGGAACACCTGGCCGAAATCGTCGAAGGCGATGCCCCAGCCGTTGTGCCCGGCCTTGGCGCCGTTGAAAAAACCGTCGAGTTTCAAGGTCCGCGGATTGAACCGCCAGACCCCGGCCTGATGCAGCCGGGCGATGCCGTGCGGGGTCTCGACCCGCGAGAAGGCGTGCAGGCCCTGGGTGAACCAGAGCCGGCCGCCCTGGTCCCAGGCGATCGAGTTGATGACCTGGTGGGTGTCGCCGATACCGAAGCCCTGCATCACCACCCTCACCTCGTCGCCGCGGCCGTCGCCATTGGTGTCGCGCACGTGCAGCAACCGGTCGAAGTCGCAGACATACACCCCGCCATCTCCGGGCACGACTCCGTGGACCATGGTCAGGCCCTCGATCAGACGGGTCCAGTGATCGATCCTGCCGTCGCCGGCGCGATCCTCACCCACCCACACATAGTCGGCCGGCTCGACCCCTGGAAGATTGTGAGGATAGGTCGGCGAGCAGGCGACGTAGAGCCGGCCGCGGTGGTCCCACGCCATGTGGGTCGGCTTGACCACGTCCATCGTCTCGTCGGCCACCAGGTCCACCTCGAACCCTTCGGCCACGGTGAATCCCGCCAGTTGTTCCTCGACCGTCGGCACCAGCGCGGGATCGGAATCCGGGGCGGCGACGCCCTCGACCGACGGACCCGGGTCGTCCCGGCCCGCCGCCACCGCCAGCACCCGGTCATCGAGGTCGGCGATCAGCGGCTTGTGCCGCTCGAACACCTCCCGCAACGAGGGCTCGTCGTCGATGGAGGTGGCGAACAACTGGGTGATGCGGTCGCCGTAGACGAACGACCAGTTGGCCGGCCGCCAGCAGTCAAACCACAGCCGGTTCTTCTCCGCCACCAGCTCGAGCAACGCCGCGCCGGGCTCGCCGGCATCGGCCACGCCGAGTTGCCGCACCAGCTCCCGTCCCGCCAGACCGAGACCGTGATGGGCGAGGTGGACGCCGTTGTCGGTCAACCGGGGTGTCTCCGGCCGCTGATCGCCAACGTGGGCGTGGTCGAGCAACGGGTTGAACAAATCGACGAACAACAGCCCGCGCTGGCGGGCGATCTCGCGGATGGCCTCGACCTGCAGCGCGAGCGTGTCGTTGTGAGGGTCCATGGCGGGGGCATGGGGACGATCGGACGGCGCGTTTTCAAACGGCGTCGGCGAGACCAGCACCAGCCGCGGGGTCACCTGCATGAACTGGTCGATCAGGTGGTGGTAGGCAGACACAAAGCCCGGCACCGAGTCCGGACCGTCGAGTGCCTCCATCTGGCCGTATTGCAGCAGCACCACGCCGGCCCCGGCAGCCTGCAACTGGCCCTGCCAGCTGCCGAAATTCAGTTCGCGCCACTGCTCGTGCAGGGTGTCCGCCTCCCAGGCCATGAACCGCACCCGCGGTTGGCGCTCGTGATGGGCCATCAGCAACGCCGCCTCCATGCGTCCGTCCCGCTGTTGCCGGACCATGTTGGTCTGGCCGGTGAA
>SKLO01000396.1 GCA_007123195.1 Verrucomicrobiales bacterium
CGGGCACGGCTGCGCCGAAGGCGCCTGCCACGCCCATGTCGCCGGGTGCCCGCACGGTGCCTTTGGCCAGGCCCGCCTCGCCGGCGGTTCGTCCGGCGGCCAAGGCCGGCGCCACCGGCGCCCTGCCGCAGGCCACGGTCAAGTTGCAGCGGACCCAGCCGCTGGCCCGGCCGGGCCAGCCTTCCGGCCAGATCAGCGCGCCGATCCGCAAGGCTCCGGGTGCCCAGTCCCAGCAGGTGGTGGACGAATCGGATCCCGAGGCGGGCCTGTTGCCGCTGTCGATTGTGGCGTTCGTGGTTTCGCTGGTGGTCATGGGCGTTGTCCTGATCGGTTCCAACAAGGTCAACGACGGTCAGTTCCTCGACCTGCCGAACTTCAACAAGCCCGGCTGGCAGGTGCAGGGCGCCGACGGCACCTGGAGTGACCGTTTCGCCGAGCAGCAGCTGACCGAGGTGCCGTCGCGCTGACACCTGTCGAGGCCTGCTGACCGAGGTCGGGCGACCGAGCGGCGGTGATCCCGCCGCCGGCACCGGCACCGGTGTATGGGCCGAACCGGAACCGTCGGCCCTTTCGGCGCCCTGAGCCACCGATCGAGACCCCCGATCCGTCCACGACAGCCATCTCATGCCCGGGATCTGTCCCAACCATCACCCCTGAATCATCATGCCAATCGTTGCAGCCATCGTTGTTTTGCTGGCCATCGCGGCCGGAGTGCTCCAGTTCCTGGCGAGCCAGGCTTGACCGGGCCAACGGCTCCGGCGGGTCTCCGTTCCCGCATCATGCCCACGCACACGCGCACGCCGCGGGTGGTCGAGTGCCGGCCGCCCGCTGGCCCGCCGGGCGTTTGGCGTGTGGTGGCCAGGTGATCCGGTGGGATGAACTCACCAGGGCCGCTCCGCGAGTTCGTCCCCCCAGATTTCCCCGGTGCGCTTGTCGCACCGGAGACGGAGTGCTTGATCATCAGGACCTGATCACCAATCCAGAATGTGGCGCTGGATTGCATCCAGCAGTCGCGGCGGCGGTCGCGGTCAGGCCAGCTGATGCTGTTCCTTCAGCTCCTCCAGCTCCCGCTCCACCTTGGCCAGTTCCAGCGAGGTGTGGTGCAGGCGTTTGGCAGTCACGCGGGCCACGAACTCGTAGAGCGCGGCGTAGAACGAGGGGTTGCTGTCGCGGGGCTTGATCAGCTGCAGGAATTTCTGGTCGACCGCCAGGCAGAAGGTCCTCGTCAGGGCCACCACCGAGGCGCTGCGGGCGTCGTCGTTGACCACGGCGAGTTCGCCGAAGATCTCGCCGGCCTTGGCGATGGTGCTGATGCTCTCGTCGTCCTTCATCACCTCGACCTCGCCGGCCAGCAGGATGTAGATCCGGCTCTCGCGCTTGCCCTCCTCGATGATCACGTCGCCCGGCTCGCACTCGACGATCGCGCTGGCGTGCAGGATATCGTCCAGATGGTCCTCGGGAAAGGAATGCAGGAATGGCACCTCGCGCAGGGTCGAGGGGATTTTTCCTTCCTCATGAATGTAGGCGAACTCTTTCATAGCAGCCTGACCGGCCAGCAGCCAGCTTAGCGAACGGGGGACGGTTTGGAAAGAAGGATCGACACCGGGGCAAAATTCGTGCCGCGCCCGGCGGCGGCGCCCGTCCAGCCGGGGGACAGCAGGTTGAGAGCTGCGGGGCGGCCGCGCCCAGGAAAACCCGCGGCGGCCCGGAGCGGCGAGTCGAGGCCGGGGCCGGTCCGGGGAGTCGCCCGGGGCTGGCGCTACTCCTGCAGGCGCTGGGTCGAGGTCCCGGCGGCCATGTTCTCGGGGATCTCCCCGACGATGCGGGGGTTCAGACCCAGCATCTCGAACACGTGGAGGAGGTCTTCCAGCGGAGCTGACTCCGGATTGTCCAGCTCGAAGTAAACCAGATCGTGATGGGTGTCGACCTTGTAGCGCAGGACCAGGCGGTAGGGCTCCAGGGCGTGGTCGAGGCGGAGCACCTGGTCGGCTTCGCGCAGGCCTGGGGCGTAGATTTCCAGTTCAGTCATGATGGGGTGGCGTTGGATGCACGGGGTGCCAGACGTAATCGGCTGGCGGGCGGGAATCTTCCCCGGGCCGCGCCGGCACCGTCGGTGGGCCGAGCCTACCACGGTGTCGATCGCCTTGGCCAGCGCAAAGCCGTTGAAAAAGCGTGGCGGCGAAAGCTTTACATCGGCGGCATCCGATGGCAAGGAAGGTCCGGTTTCGGCCGCCCGCGTCCGATGGCCCGACCCCGGCCACGACGGTGACGGGTCGAAGCCTGCTCATTCCCAGCTCATGCCACGCGATACCAGTCTGAAGAAAATTCTGCTCATCGGCTCGGGTCCGATTGTGATCGGCCAGGGTTGTGAATTCGATTACTCCGGGGTCCAGGCCTGCAAGGCCCTGCGCGAGGAGGGTTATGAGGTGGTGCTGGTGAACTCGAACCCGGCCACCATCATGACCGATCCCGAGTTCGCCGCCCGGACCTACGTCGAGCCGATCACGGCCGAGGTGGTGGAGAAGATCATCGTGCGCGAGCGTCCGGACGCGCTGCTGCCGACGCTTGGCGGCCAGACCGCGCTCAACACCGCCATGGAGCTGGTGCGCAACGGCGCGCTCGACCGCCACGGCGTGCGCCTGATTGGGGCCAACGCGCTGGCGATCGAGAAGGGCGAGGACCGCCAGTTGTTCAAGGAGGCCATGTTGCGGATCGGGCTCGACGTCGCCCGCTCGGGCGTGGCCCACACCATGGAGGAGGCGCTGCAGGTGGCCGACGAGATCGGCTCGTTCCCGCTCATCATCCGGCCCGCGTTCACCCTCGGCGGCAGCGGCGGCGGCATCGCCTACAACCGCGAGGAGTTCGACCCCATTGTCAACCGCGGCCTCGACCTGTCGCCGGTGTCCGAGATCCTGATCGAGGAGTCCCTGCTCGGCTGGAAGGAGTTCGAGATCGAGGTGGTGCGCGACCGCGCCGACAACTGCGTGGTGATTTGCTCGATCGAGAACGTCGACCCGATGGGCGTGCACACCGGCGACTCGGTCACCGTGGCGCCGATCCAGACCCTGACCGATCGTGAATACCAGGTCATGCGGGACGCCTCGTTCGCGGTGATCCGCGAGATCGGCGTCGAGACCGGCGGGTCGAACATCCAGTTCGCGGTCGATCCGGCCACCGGGCGCATGGTGGTGATCGAGATGAACCCGCGCGTCAGTCGTTCGTCGGCGCTGGCGTCCAAGGCCACCGGTTATCCGATTGCCAAGATCGCCGCCAAGCTGGCGGTGGGTTACACGCTCGACGAGCTGAAGAACGACATCACCCGCGACACGCCGGCGTCGTTCGAGCCCACGATCGACTACTGCGTGGTCAAGGTGCCGCGGTTCACGTTCGAGAAGTTCAAGGACGCCGATCCCACCCTGACGACCCAGATGAAGAGCGTCGGCGAGGCGATGGCGATCGGGCGCACCTTCAAGGAGGCGATGCAGAAGGCGCTGCGCTCGCTCGAGGTCGGGCGGTTCGGGTTCGGGGCTGATGGCAGGGACCAGCCGACCGACGACGCCGAGACCATCCGCCGCAACCTGTCGGTGCCCAACGCCGAGCGCATGTTCTGGATCCACGCCGCGTTCCGCTCCGGGCTCAGCCTGGAGGAGGTGCACGAGTTGACCGCCATCGACCCCTGGTTCCTGGTCCAGCTGCAGCAGCTGGTGCGGATGCAGGCCGAGTTGCCGTCGTTGCGGCAGGCGTTTTCGGACGACGACTCCGACACCGTGCGGCGGTTCAAGCGCAACGGCTTCTCCGACCGCCAGATCGCGGTGGCGACCGGCCTCGACGAGGCCACCGTGCGGGCCGAACGCAAGCGCCTCGGGGTGGTGCCGACCTACCGGTTGGTGGACACCTGTGCGGCCGAGTTCGAGGCCTACACGCCCTACTACTACTCCACCTATGGTGAGGAGAACGAGGCGCGCAGCGGTGACAAGCGCAAGATCATGATCCTCGGCGGCGGTCCCAACCGCATCGGCCAGGGCATCGAGTTCGACTACTGCTGCGTGCACGCCGCGCTGGCGCTCAAGGAGCTTGGGTTCGAGACCATCATGGTCAACTCCAACCCCGAGACCGTGTCGACCGACTACGACACCTCGGACAAGCTGTTCTTCGAGCCGCTGACCCTCGAGGACGTGCTCAATATTCACGATCAGGAGCAATGCTGGGGGGTGATCGTCCAGTTCGGCGGCCAGACCCCGCTCAACCTCGCCGCCGACCTCGAGCGCCACGGCGTGCCGATCATCGGCACCTCGCCGTCGAGCATCGACCTGGCCGAGGACCGCAAGCACTTCTCCGCCCTGCTCGACCGGCTCGGGCTCGAGCAGGCGCCGGCCGGCACCGCGGTCAGCGCCGAGGAGGCTCTGGTGATCGCCGATCGCCTCGGCTACCCGGTGCTGGTTCGTCCCAGTTTCGTGCTCGGCGGCCGGGCGATGATGATCGTCTATTCCGACGACGACCTGCGCAACTACATGCGCACCGCAGTCGAGGCCAGTCCCGAGCGGCCGGTGCTGGTCGACCGATTCCTCGACAGCGCCACCGAGATCGACGTCGATCTGGTGTCCGACCGCGAGACCGCGGTGATCGGCGCCATCATGGAGCACATCGAGCAGGCCGGGGTGCATTCCGGCGACAGCGCCTGCGTGGTGCCCGCGTTCAGCCTGTCGGCCGACATCCGGGCGCAGATCGGGCGGGCGGCCAAGGCGCTGGCGAAGGAGTTGAACGTCTGCGGGTTGATGAACATCCAGTTCGCGGTCAAGGACGAGCGGTTGTATGTCATCGAAGTCAACCCGCGGGCCTCGCGCACCGTGCCGTTCGTCAGCAAGGCCATCGGGGTGCCGCTGGCCAAGCTGGCGGCGCAGGTGATGAGCGGCGAGCGCACGCTCGAGCAACTGGGGTTCACCACCGAGATCACGCCGCCGCATTTTTCGGTCAAGGAGGCGGTGTTCCCGTTCTCGCGCTTCCCCGGCATCGACATCATCCTTGGTCCCGAGATGAAGGCCACCGGCGAGGTGATGGGGCTGGACATGGACCTCGGCATGGCCTATGCCAAGGCCGAAACCGCGGCCGGCAACCCGCTGCCGACCTCCGGCAAGGTCTTCATCTCCGTGCGCAACGAGGACAAGGAGGGCATCATCCCCATCGCGCGCGACTTCCACGAGCTGGGGTTCGACATTGTGGCCACGTCAGGCACCTGCCGGGTGCTCAACGACAACGAGATCCCGGCCAAGAGGATCAAGAAGCTGCTGGAGGGCCGGCCGAACATCGTCGATGCCATCAAGAACGGCGAGATCGACTTCGTGGTCAACACCCCCAGCAGCCAGGAGAGCCGCGAGGACGAGCGCGCCATCCGCTCCGGCGCGGTGGCCTATCATGTGTCCCACGCCACCAACCTGGCCGCCGCCGCCGCTTCGGTGCGCGCCATCCGCTCGCTGCAGAACCACCAGCTCGGCGTGCTCTCGCTGCAGGAATACCACGACGGGTTGGACAAGAGATGAAAGGCTTGTCCGCCGGAGCGCCTGGGCGAGGGAGGATGATCCTTCCGGTGACGAATCATGGCAACCATGTCCGGCCTTCTTGAGCAAGCGCTGGCGCGGAGCCGCGGTCGCGACCTCGACCTGGTCGGCATCGGGGCCTGCACCTGGGACACGTTGCTGATCGTGCCGGAGTTTGTCCAAGGCGGCGGAGTGGAGCGGGCGGAGTCGATGGTTCAGCAGGGCGGCGGTCCGGTGGCCACGGCGCTCTGCCAGGCGGCCCGGCTCGGCTGCCGCTGCGCGATGATCGACCACCTCGGCTCAGGACCGGTGGCGGATCTGGTGGCCGGGGACATGGCCGCGCACGGGGTCGACACCCGCTGGCTGCAGCGCGGCGAGGGCGAACCGGCGCGCGCGATGATCCAGGTGCGGCAGCGCGACGGCGAGCGCGCGATCGTGTTTGCCCCGGGTTCGGACCGCGAACCGCAGCGGCCGCCCGGTCTCGATTGGAACCAGGTCAGGGTGTTGCACGTCAACGGCCGCCACGAAGGGCTGGTGCTGGGCGCAATCAGTGAGGCAAGAGCCGCCGGGGTGCTGGTGTCGTTCGACGGCGGTGCCGGCCGCTGGCGACCCGGTCTGGCGCCGTGGCTTCGGCAGACCGACCTGCTGGTGGTGGCGGCCGGATTTGCCGCCGAGGCGACCGGCGAACACGACCCGGAGCGGGCGCTGGCGGCGCTGCGGGACCTGGCGCCCCCGGCCCTGCTGCTCGGGATCACCTGCGGCGCCGACGGATCATGGTTGGTCACGCCGAACGGTGAGTCCGGGCCGGTTCATGTGCCGGCCTGGTCGCCCGGGCGGGTGATCGACACCACCGGCGCCGGCGACGTGTATCACGGGGCCCTGCTGGGCGGGCTGCTGCAGGGAGGGGCCGTGGCGGACGCCGGGCAGCTGGCGGCGCGACGGGCCGGCCTGAACTGCGGGCACCTCGGCGGCCGCGGCGGGCTGGCGCTTCCCTGAACTCCCCCCATGCTCACCTGAACGCTTGCGTTTTGGGCGTTCCCGGGCTCTGGTGCGCCGTGAACAACAACCCGTCGGTCGATCGACCCGAAGCCACCGCGATGCCCGTCGCGCTCACCATCGCCGGTTCCGATTGTTGTGCCGGCGCCGGCATCCAGGCCGACCTGAAGACGTTCACGGCGTTCGGCGTTTACGGACTCACCGCAGTCACCTGCGCGGTGGCGGAGACACCGCTGGAAGTGGCGCAGGTGCACGAGTTCGAGCCCGATTTTGTGGCCGAACAGGTCGGCTTGCTGCTGCGGCGCTATCCGGTGGCGGCGATCAAGACCGGCATGCTGGGCAGCGCCGCGCTGGTCGAGACCGTGGCCAAGGCTCTGGAAGGCCACCGCGCCCGCGGCGGCAGCTTTCGTCTGGTGGTCGATCCCGTCATGGTGGCCACCGCCGGGGGCCAGTTGCTGGCGTCCGACGCCGTGACCACCCTGGTCGAGCGACTGATCCCGCTGGCCTCGATCGTGACGCCGAACCAGTATGAGGCGGGGGTGTTGCTGGGGCAGGAGGCTGGGGACACGGCTTTGGCCGGCGATGCGGCGCTGGAGTTGGCCGCCAAGCTTGGCGTGCCGGTGGTGTTGAAAGGTGGTGACGCCGGCGGTGGCGAGCGGGTCACCGACTGGCTGGCGGTCGACGGCGAGTGCCGGTCGATCAGCGGCCCGCGGATCCAGGCCGTCACCACCCACGGAACCGGCTGCACCTTTGCCGCCGGCATCGCCGCGCAACTGGCCTTGGGGGCCGCTCTCGACGACGCGGTCCGGCAAGCCAAGAACTTCGTCACCGCCGCTCTGGCTCAGACGTTGAGCTGGCCAACGATGAACGGCGGCGACGACCAGCCCATTGGCGCGCTGCACCCGTTGCCGGTGGAACCCGAAGGCCTGGCGGTCGGGGACTGGGAATAGGCTCGAAAATGGGCACTGGTGACGGCTGCGTCATCGAGGTTTCCACGGGGCGCGGCTGGAGGGGACGGAACCGTCAGCTCTGCTCCAATCCTGCCGTCTCCTGGTTGCCTGATGAGAACCACCTGGCGGTCCCCTCATGGAGCGGACGCATGACCAAACTTGTCGTGTCCGCCGTGTGAGCGGGTCTCGGGACGGTGGCGCCATGGACAGATCCGGGTTGCGCGGGTGGTGGCAGTTCGGTGGTGGCGGCCGGGCAAGCCGGCCTTGGACAAGCGGGCGACCGGCTGCTATGGGTGGAATCCGCCTACCCGCAGGTCGGGAGGCAAAGCGAGCGGCCATCGGCTTGCGGCGCTTATTCCAAGCAACCCCTTGCAACAAGATGCCATCATGAAACCCGTGCACGTCTGGATCATTTTCGCGGCGCTGTTCGTGCTGCACCACGACTTCTGGTGGTGGGACGACCGCTCCATCGTGCTCGGTTTCATGCCGGTGGGCCTCGCCTGGCACGTGCTGTTCTCGATCGCCGCCGCCTCGCTGTGGGTGCTCGCCCTGAAGTTCGCCTGGCCGCAGCACATCGAGGAGTGGGCCGAGGGCGACGGGGCCGGTGCCTCCGGGTCAACTCCGGCCGCGGGGCAATCGCCGACGGCCGCCCGCCATTCCCATTCCGACTGACCCCTTCGCATCGCCTGCTCATGTCTATCACCGTCTGGATCATCTTCTCCTATCTCGGCCTGCTGCTGCTGCTCGGACTTGTCAGCAAACGGTTCTCCAAGGGCACCAGCGCCGACTTTTTTGTCGTCGGCCGCAGCGTGGGGCCGTTCCTGCTGCTGATGTCGGTGTTCGGCACCACCATGACCGGGTTCGCGCTGGTCGGGTCGACCGGCAAGGCATACACCTCGGGCATTGGCGTTTATGGGCTGATGGCGTCGTGGTCCGGGCTGATGCACAGTGCGGTGTTTTTCCTGATCGGCATCCGGTTGTGGGCGATCGGCAAGCGCCACGGTTACCTGACCCAGTGCCAGTATTTCCGCGCCCGCTATGACTCGCCGTTGGTGTCGTATCTGCTGTTTCCGGCGCTGGTGCTGCTGGTCATTCCGTATTTGCTGGTCGGGGTCATTTCGGCCGGCAACTTCCTCCGTGGCGCCACCCGCGGCATTTTCATGGAAACCTTTCCGGACACCGCCGGCGGCATCCCGGCCGAGTGGGGAGGGTTGCTGATCTGCTGTGTGGTGCTGTTCTACGTGTTCGCCGGCGGCATGCGCGGCGCGGTCTGGGCCAACACCATGCAGACCACCATCTTCATGCTCACCGGCGTGATCGCGTTCTACCTGATCTCGCGCCAGCTCGGCGGCTTGCAGGCCGCGACCCAGGCGGTGGCGGACAGCGACTTCGCCTCCGACCGCCTGGCGCGCGAGGGCAAGATGGGCCACCTGCAGTTCTTCAGCTACTTCCTGATCCCGCTGTCGGTGGGCATGTTCCCGCACATCTTCCAGCACTGGTTGACGGCCCGCAGCGCCCGCACCTTCCGCCTGGCGGTGGTGGCGCACCCGCTGTTCATCATGATCGTATGGGTGCCCACCATCCTCATCGGCACCTGGGCAGCCGCGGCCCTGCCCCCGCTGACAGAGGGTCAGAACCCGAACATGGTGCTCGGACTGATGGTCAACACCCTGATCGAGAGCCCGGTTTTGTCCGGCATCCTCGCCGCCGGGGTGCTGGCCGCCATCATGTCGAGCCTCGACTCCCAGTTCATGTGTCTGGGCACCATGTTCACCAACGACATCGTGCTGCGTGTCACCGGTCAGGACCGCTTCACCGATCGCCAGAAGATCCTCATCGGGCGCGCGTTCATCGTCGGCGTGGTGGCCTTCACCTACGCTCTGGCGATGTGGCTCAAGGACACCACCCACGTGTTCGACCTCGGGGTCTGGTGTTTCTCCGGCTTCTCCGGCCTGTTCCCGATCGTGTTTGCCTCGGTCTACTGGCGCCGCACCACCGCCGCCGGGGTGGTGGCCGCGCTGCTGGTGACCGCTTCTGTCTGGGTGTCGCTGTTCCTGACCGACATCCTCGGCGACAAGGCGCCGGGGGAGGAGATGCTGATCTTCGGCATGATGCCGGTGGCGCCGATTTTCCTCGCCTCCGCGGTGACGCTGGTGGTGGTGTCGCTGCTCACCCGCCCGCCGTCCGAGGGGACCTTGCGGAAATTCTTCATGGAGCGGGCGTAGGGGAACGCCGCGCACACTAGTGTGGTGATCGGCAAATATCTGGATAAAACAATTGTCCAAAATTGGGAGTTTCCTCGCTTCGCTCGTTCAGCTTGCGAGTTCCGCGGGCCTCTTTTCCAACTTCTGCGTTGC
>SKLO01000339.1 GCA_007123195.1 Verrucomicrobiales bacterium
CGCGGGCGCGTCCGCGTCGTCGACGACCCGGCAGCCGCGGTGCTGCAAGCGGGCGAGATCCTGGTGGCACGCCAGACCGATCCCGGCTGGGTGGTGCTGTTCGCCGCCGCCGCCGGATTGCTGGTCGAGCGCGGCAGCCTGCTCTCCCACTCGGCCATCGTCTCGCGCGAAATGAACCTGCCCTGCGTCGTCACCCTGCCGGGCCTGCTGGATTGGCTCCATACCGACGACGAAGTTGAATTCGATGGCCGCACCGGCGTGATCACCAGATTATCACCCGCAAACGCCGCCCCCACCACCCCATGAGCGCCGCACCATCCGCCACCCCGGGTCCAATGGCGGCCGAACCACGCTCCGAGGTGCAGCAACGCACCGACTTCTCGCGCATCCGCTACGCCCAGTGCTGGGAGGACGCCGACCTGTTGTGCGAGGGCCTCAGCCCGGCCGGCCGCCACTGCCTCTCGATCGGCTCCGCCGGCGACAACTCGTTCGCCCTGCTCGCCGCCGGGGCGCGCTCGGTGACCGTGGCCGAAATGAACCCGGCCCAGGTCGCCTGCATCGAGCTGAGGAAGGCCGGCTACCTGGCGCTCGACCATCCCGGCCTGCTGCAACTGCTCGGCTTGCAACCATGTGAGGATCGCCTGGCCCTTTACCAACAATGCCGCGGCCTCATGCCGGAGACCGCACGCGCGTTCTGGGACCATCACGAATCGCTGGCCGCCGGCCGACCGGGCCCGGCCCACGCCGGCAAATTCGAGCACTATTTCCGGTTGTTCCGCCGTTGCATCCTGCCGTTGGCCCACCCGCGCCGCCGGGTGCTCGCCCTGCTGCAACCGCGCGACCCGGACCAAAGGCGCCAATTCTACCACCAGCAATGGAATCGCCACCGCTGGCGCTGGCTGTTCCGGCTGTTCTTCTCGCGCGCCGCCATGGGCCTGCTCGGCCGCGACCCCGGCCTGTTCAAGTATGTCGAGGGCAGCGTCGCCGACCGCATCCTCGACCGCGTGCGCCACGCTCTGGTGGAGCTTGATCCCTCACAAAACCCCTACCTGAGGTTCATCCTGTTGGGGCACCACGACGGCGTGCTGCCGATGGCGCTGCGGCCGCAGCATCACCAGTCCATCCGCGAGGCCCTGCAGCGACCCGACAGCTTCCACATCCACCCCGGCCCGATCGAGTCGGTGGCGCCGCCGGCCGACCGACGCTTCGACGCCTTCAACCTCAGCGATATCTTCGAATACATGAACGAGACCAACAGCGAGGGACTGCTACGCCGCTTGCTGGCCATCGCCGCCCCCGGCGCCCGGCTGATGTATTGGAACATGCTGGTGCCGAGGTCGCGCCCGGAGTCGCTGGCCGACCGCCTGCAGCCGCAGATTGAACAGGCCGACGCGCTGCTGCGTCAGGACAAGGCGTTCTTCTACTCGCGCGTCGTGCTGGAAGTCGTCGCCGGCGGCCCGGACCCTGACGAGCCGCCCGAACCGGCCAAACCGGCCGCCGAGCCATCCTGACCCGACCGTCCCTCATGCCCGCACCACTGACCGTCGCCCTCGTGCTCGCCCTGCTGGTCGGCCTGCTGGCGGCCGCGACCTGGGCGGGCCGGCGGTTTGATGCCCCGCCCGAACTGGTGCGCAAGTCAGTGCACATCCTGATGGGGGGCGCCTGCATGACCTTTCCGCTTTGGTTCACCGAACCACTGCCGGTGATCTGGCTGGCCGCCCTGGCCACCAGCGGCCTGCTACTGGTGCGCCTTCATCGCGGCCTGCGCAACCGCCTCGGCGGCCTCCACCAGGTCAAGCGGTTGTCGATGGGCGAACTCTACTTCCCGCTCGGAGTGGCGGCACTGTTCACCCTGACCCACGACGATGCCCTGCTGTATGTCATCCCGCTGCTGCTGCTGACCCTGGGCGACAGCGCCGGAGCCCTGGTCGGCACCCGCTGGGGCAGGCGCCGCTTCCGTGTGCCCGGCGGCACCAAGTCGGTCGAAGGTTTCGCTGCCACCTATCTGGTCTGCTTCCTGTGCGTGCTGGTGCCGCTGGGCGTCAGCGGTCGCGCCGACTGGCCGCTGGCCCTGATCATCGCCCTCATGCTGGCGGCGCTGGCCGCCATGCTCGAAAGCACCTCCGGATCCGGGCTCGACAACCTGATTCTGCCGCTGGTCGGCTACGCCCTGCTGGACCGCTATCTCGCGCTCGAACTGCCGGCCCTGCTCGCCCGGTTGGCGCTGGTGCTTGGATTGCTCGGTGCGCTCTACCGATGGCACCACCTCACGACCCTCAACGGCGGCGGCATCCTCGGCGCCATCCTCTACTGCTACGTGGCGCTGGCGCTCGGCGGACCCGCCTGGGTGCTGGCACCGCTGATGATCCACGCCTTCCACATGGTGCTGCTGCTGCGCTGTCCCCGACTGCGCCGGCCGATGCACGACGCCGCCGTGGTGTTGACCCTCGCCGGCGGCGGTTTGGTGTGGCTTGTCGTCGCGATCGAAGCCCTGTTTCCGCCCGGCGTCGCCGCGCTCGGTTACTCCCTCTGGTTCGCCGCCCACGCCTGCATGATCCGCGTGCGCCACCGTCGCGAGCGCGGCTTGTCGCGCGGTTCCCTGCCCGGCGCAGCGCTCGAGGGCCTCGTCGTCGGCGCGATGTCGATGGCCGCGCTGTTGCTGTGGCCCGGACAAACCGTCGCCGCGAGCCTGCCCGACGGCACCGGCTGGCGGTTGTGGCTTCTGCTTTGGCTGCCCGCGCTGTGGGGCCTCGCCTGGTTGTTCCGCTGGTGGGACCAGGCGCTCGGCGGCAGCGGCGGCACCCGGTCCTGGTTGTCCCAAGCCGCCCTCGCCTTGCTCTTTTCCGCCGCCCTCACCGCGGTCACGACCCTCCCTCATGGCCCCGAGGCCTTCGCTCCAACAAAATCCGGACCGACGCCACAAATACTCCCTGCCGCTGGACCTTCCGGTCCTCAGTTTCCACTCCAGCGCCGGCACTCACCCTGCTCCGGAGTGTGGAATCAAGAGCAACTCGACGCCTTCGGGGGTGGGAAACCGACCCCGCCGACATTGGCGCATCATCCCATGATGGCGTCGAGCGCGCCGGTGCCGGAGGAAAAACGCTCCTTCTCCAGTCCGAGGTGCTGCAGGCAGGACACAAACAGGTTGGACAACGGCGGCGGCCGCTCGGGATCGTAGGCGTGATATTGCCCGTGGCGGAAGCGCCCGCCGGCGGCGATGATCGGCAGATCGGTGTTGGTGTGGCTGGAGGCGTTGCCGAGATTGGACCCCAACACAATGGCGGTCTGATCGAGCAGGGTGTGCCCGCCCTCGCGCACGCTGGCCAGCTTGTCGAGGAACTCGGCGAACAACCGCATCTCCTCCAGCTCGATGATCGCCAGCTTCTCGATCTTTTCGGGGTCGCGGCTGTGGTGGCTGAGGTTGTGCCAGCCGTCATCGACGCCTTCGAGCGACACCACCTCGTTGCCACCGGCGCCGCAGAAGCTGATCAAGCGGGTCGAATCGGTCCGCAGCGCGAGGAAGATCAGATCATACATCAGCCGCATGCGCCCGGTGAAGTCGGCCCGGTCCTCGATGTCGTCGGGCGGTTCCTCGTCGATCTGCGGCTTCGGCCTGTGCTCCCATTGTTCGGCCGCCACCAGTCGTTGTTCGAACTCCCTCACGCTGGTGAAATACTGGTCGAGCGCCTCGTGGTCGTCGCGGCCGACGCGCCGGCTGATCTGTTTGGTTTGGTCCAGCACCATGTCCATGATGCTCTGGCCATCCTTGATCCGGCGCATCTGGGCTTCCTTCTCCGCTTCGGTGCCCTCCATGAACAGCCGCTGGAACACGCGCGAAGGGCGCGACTCGGCCGGCACGCGCACACCGGAACGGGTGTAGGACAGGCTGGTGTTGTAATTGGCCGAAAGCACCAGGCCGGGGTAGCGCGTCAGGTGGCCGATGCTCTCGGCGGCATACTGGTCGATCGAGATCGAGTTGCGAAAGCTGGGCGCGCCCGGGTGGGCGGCACCGGTGAGGAAGCTGTGCTCGGCGGAATGGCCGCCATCGACATCCGGGTGCATCATCCCGGAGATGACGCTGAAATGGTCGCGATGCCCCTGCAGCGGCTGGAGGTAGGGCGTGACCTCGTAGTCGGGGCCGGCGGTTTCGGGGAACAGGTAAGGGGTGTGAAACCCGAGCGGCGAACAAATGCCGACAAAGCGGCGCACATCGCCGGTAACCGCCGCGGTCGGGGCGGCGGCCATGGCCCGCGGCATCATGCTGTGCAGGAACGGCAGCCCGAGAGCGACCCCGGAGGCGCGCAGAAACCTGCGGCGGCTCATTCGGCTGGCGGATGTCTTGCTGGTGATGGGTGTCATGGCTTCGTCAGGACCGCTTCGGTGGCGGTCAGGGGTTTGGTGGTTTGCAGGGGCGCTGGAAAGTTGTCAGGATTCTGGTCAGGGCCGATGGAACAACTCGTTCTCGACCGTCGCCCTGACCATCGAGCGCAGGCCGAAATCGTCGCCGCGGACGGCGTCGACCAGGGCGTCGACCGCGTCGCGGTCCATGACTCCCACCGAGCGGCCGGTGCCGTAGACCAGCAGCTTGTGGGCGACCGCGCGCGCGACCTGCTCGTGCTGCCCGGCCAGCCAGTCGCGGAAGCCGGGGAAATCATCGAACCGGTGGCCGTCCCACACTTCGCCGTGCGGCTCGACCGGCAGACCGACATGGTAGTTGGTCAGCGGCACACGCTCGCCCTCGCCGACCGAGCGGTAGTAGTCGCGCTCGCCGCCGATGGGATCGAACTGTTCGAGCGCGAACCCCGGGGGATCGATGCGGTCATGGCAGCGGGCGCATGATTCGATCCGGGTGTGCTGGGTGAACTGTTCGCGCACCGATTCGGCACCGCGGATGTCCGGCTCCACCGCCGGCACCCCGGACGGCGGCGGGGGCACGGGAATGCCGAGCAACCGGTCCAGCACCCAGACCCCGCGCAGCACCGGCGAGGTGGTGGCCCCATTGGCGGTGACCTTGAGGATGCTGCCGTGCGTCAACAGGCCGCCGCGCACGTTGTCCGGCGGGATGTCCACCACCCGGAACTCCTCATGCCCGGTCACGCCGGGAATGTCGTAGTGACGCGCCAGGCGCTCGTTGAGGATGGTGAAGTCGGAGTTGATGAAGTTCTTCACCCCGAGGTCATGGTCGAGCACGTGGCGGAAGAACCGCACGGTCTCCTCCACCATCGACCGCTGCAGCAGCTCGTCGAACTCCGGATACAGCCGGCCGTCGGGAGTGGTGAAATCGATCTCGCGCAAATCGAGCCACTGGCCGGTGAAGTGGCTCACGAAGCGTTCACTGCGTTCGTCCTCAAGCATGCGGTCGACCTGTTGACTGCGGACGGCGGGATCCGACAGCCGGCCGGCAGCCGCCAGCTCCAGCAGTTCCTCGTCGGGCATGCTCGACCAGAGGAAATAGGACATGCGCGAGGCGATCGTGTAATCGTCGACTTCCGGATCCTGATTGAGCAGCAGGAAGTGGGGCGAGCACAGCACGGCCGTGAAACCGGACCGAACCGCCTGCTCGAAGGTGTGACCGTTTTCCAGCCGCCCGAGCGTCAGCTGCACGAACGGGTCGGCCATGTCGTCCGGCACCGGCCGACGGAACGCCCGTGCCACCAGATCGCGGATGATGCGCTCGGCATCGGCCTCGGGTTCGGTGGAATCGACGTAATGGGAGCGCACTCCGCGGCGGTAGCGCATCCAGACGGGATTGCCCTCGGCCATGTGGATGGTATCGCTGTCGCCAAACAGGGCCAGCTGGGCCTTGGACGGAAAGTCCTGGTCGAGCGGGCCGTGGGTTTCGGCCCAGACCACGCCGACCCCGGGCCGCGGCTCCATGTCGCCATGGCGCCAGGTGATGTGCTCCGGGAACACCCATGGAATGATGTGGATGCTCTCCTCGGCGCGCATGGACGCCGTGAACTCGATGATGCGCGGATCTTCGGGCGTGCCGGTCGCATCAAACATGCCTTGGAAATGGCGTTGACCGGGGCCGTAAAGCGGGCCGGTGAAGATCGCCACGACAAGGGTACGGTCGCTCGGGTCGTGCGGCCACACCGCCACCCGACCACGATAGACGCCGTCCTCGATCGGGTGGGCCGGATTGATCCGGACCAGCGGCCAGCCGGGGGTGAACTTGACCATCGAATTAGCCACCTCGATGACACCACCGCGGTTTTGTTCCACCGACTGCTGGTTGTCGCTGACTTGCATGATCTCGGCGCGGCGGGTCTCGGCCGGCAGCGGTTCGATCCGCCGGATGACGCCCTCGAACGCGGCGTCGGCCGCCTCCAGGTACTTCTCCAGCAGCACCGCCGAGATGCCGAGCCCGTCAGCGACGTTGTCGAAGCCCTGGGTGCGGCTGTCCTCGGGCAGCAGGTCGGCCAGCGGGGTGTCGATGCCCAACAGGTCGTGCACGGTGGCCTCGTATTCGACCCGGTTCATGCGCCGCAGGGCAATCGGGGGCGGCCCGGCTGCTTCGGCCAGCACTGCGGACACGAGGCCGACAAAATGATCCGCCGCGGCGGGATCGGGGCGCGGTTCAGCGCGCGGAGGCATGTCCCCCGTCTCGATCGCTTCCAGCACCGCCAGCCAGGTGTCGTCCTCAGCCGGCGGAGCGGTCAGGGTATCCAGCCGCAGTCGACCCTTCTGCTCGTCGGGGCCGTGGCAGTGGAAGCAGTGCTGTTCGAGAAACACCACCGCCTCCGGCCAGCGGTCGGCGGCCAGGTTCCAAGGCGCGGCAAGCGCCAGGGCAAGACACGGTAAGAAGCAACGCAAATTCATCCAAGGGGTTTATTGGCAACGGTTGCAACCCGGGACCCGGCGAAACCGGGGCGGGCAACCAAAAATCAAGCCACGGTCAACCCGATTCACGACCGGATCAAGGGCGATCGGCTCCTCAGCGGCGGACCCAGCCGTCGCCGAGCACGGCATCGATGATCACCTGGTTGGTGCGTGCCTGCACGTCCGGAACCGACAACCGCACCAGCAGGGGCACCGGGGTCTCACCGCTACGCTCGAGCTGCTCCAGCAACTCGCTGAATTCGGGGTCGCTGCGGCGAAAATAACCAAACAGGATACCCCGTTCGCGCGGATGCTGTAATCTCAGGCTCACGTAATCCACATTGCCGAAGATGCCGGCGTAACTTTCGGACAAGGTCGCCAGCACCCGGAAATCGGCCTCCTGCGGCCCCTCCGGATGGCGGAACGACTGCCAGCTCACCGGATCAAAATGGGCCAGGCTCTCCCAGTCGAGCAGGTAGCGTCCATCGACCTCCTCGAACACTGCTTGCAGGCGCTGGCCGTCGTCGGTGGCGGCGTCCGCCACGGCGAACTGCCGACCATCGATCTCCAACGACCGCACACCATGCAATTCCCTGATGACGATGCCGTGAGAATCCTTGTGGTGAAACTCGATGTAGTGCCCCTCGATCAGGTCGGCGTGGCGGATCCATGCCAGTCGATCAGCGGGCGACCGGGCCGCTTCCATCGCGTCAAGGGTGCTCTGGATGCCGACGAGGATGCCTGCGTCGACCTCCGACTGAGGCGTGGGGTCCATGTCCCGCAACCTCCGCGGAAGGGTGACTGTTCGATCGTGGGAATCCCCGCCTGCCTCGCTCACTTCATGGTCGCCGCGCCCCTCGTCTTGTCCCTCATCGCCATCTTCCGTGTCAGGCCCGGCTGCCTGGGCCTCATCGGCGCTGGATTCCGCGGCGCCCTGCCCGCCGTTGTTGGAGCGCCTCCGCTCGAGCGTGCCCCGGATTTCCTCGGCGAACGTCGGAATCGTCTCAACCGGGCCCGTGCGGTTGGACGCGGGTCGCGCGTCCTGGGCCTGCTGCTCCGCGCGCTGCATCGCCTCCTCGCGCCGATCCTGCTCGCGGATTTCCGAGGTGACAAAAAACACCGCCAAAATGAACAGGGCGACAGACAACACGCCCACGAACGCCAGCAGCACGCGCCGGCGCGTCTTCATGCGGGCCAAGGCCAGCGCCAGTTCTTCATCGGTGGTTCGTTCCATGGCAGGTCAAAAGGGAAAGGCGGCGGGTTGTGGGAGCCGATTGCCGGGGATTCGTGTCAGGACCCAAAATCCTGGGCGGCCTTGATTCAGGAGTTTTGATTCAGGAGTTTTGATTCAGGAGTTGGGCGTCGCGGGCACCGCTTCATCAATCCGGTCGCCCCTGCCAGGTCAAGGGAACGGATGGGAACGGATGGGAACGGATGGGAACGGATTCCCGGATTCCCGGCGCCAGAAACACTGGCGTTGGAGTTCAACAATTGGTGTCAGGCGGGAATGGCTCAAGAGTGACCAGATTGGAGCCGAAGGAGGGAATCGAACCCTCGACCCACGCATTACGAATGCATCAATGATGGTTGAGTTTCAAGGAGTTAAGTTCCGCCGGTGCTTGTTCGGTGCAGTTTCGGTTGCCTTCGCACCCGTGCGGGGCATGGTTCCCTATGCACCAAGCGCCCGCTGTCAGCAACCGGAAACGGGCGAGCCGACAAGCTCGCAAGGCCCCCTTCCGCCGCAAGATCGGCACCAGGACCATCAGTGTGCAAAATCTGAGCCAAGCGCCCTACGCGGCCGCCGTCGTTCAGCACGGCCCTGACGGCCGGGAGCGGATCCGCAAGTGCCGGACGATGCGTGAAGCAATAGCCCTGGCGGAAACGTGGTGCGCGGATGCCGAGAACCACGGACTGACCGTGGCGCAATCCTTGACCGGCGCCGAGCTGGCTCTGGTGGCCGAGCTGAAAGCGGAACTGACCGCCGCCGGCCAAACCCTCGTCGATGCCGTCGCACAAATCCGCGACCGACTGGCCCGGTCCCATCGCAAGCTGACCGTGGTCGAGGCCGCCGCCGAGGTGATCGCTGAGAAAGAGTCGCGCGGCATGAGCGAGCGCTATCGCGCCACCGCCAAGAATCAGTTCAAGCGCATCACCGGGGAGTTCGGCGGCCGGGACGTGGCCGACGTAGCCGCCAAGGAGCTACGGCAGTGGATCGACCGCCAGCCGGTCACCAACGCCACCAAGAACGGACTGAGAACCTACGCGCTGCTCCTGTGGAACCATGCGGCCGCCACCGGCGCGACATCCTCCAACCCCGCCGCCGAGCTGGCCCGGTGGAAGGTGGTCGATGCCGAGGACGTGGCCATTTTCACGGTGGCCGAAGCCCGCGCCCTGCTCGACCATGCGCCGGCCGAGATCGCGCCGGCACTGGCAATCGGCTTGTTCGCCGGACTGCGATCTGAGGAGCTTCACAAGCTCGACTGGAGACGGATTCACCCTGGCGAGATCGAGGTGACCGCCGCCACTGCCAAGTCGAGCCGACGCCGCTTCGTCGAGGTCACCGAGAACCTGGCCGAATGGCTGGCGCCCTACCGCCAGAAATCGGGACCCCTGATTCCAAATCGGGGCCGGTTCCGCCGCCTTTGGAGGGAAACCCGAGAAGCCGCCGGGATCACCGACCGCCGCGACAACGCCATGCGCCACTCGTTCGCGAGCTACTACTACGCCCTGACCGACGATGCCGCCAAGGTCAGCGCCGCCCTCGGGCACCGGGACACCGCTCTTGTGTTCCGCCATTACCGGAGCGCCGTCCGCAAAGCCGGGGCCGAAGCCTATTTCAACCTGCGCCCGCCTTCCGCTACCGCATCGAACATTTTGCCAATCACCAGTGCCACCGCATGAGTACAAACTATCAACCTGACTCCACTTTCAATGAGCAGCCGAATGCTCTTGGTGAACCAGTAGGTGAGCCATCGTGCGACCAGCTGGCGTCCCTCGCGGCGGCCCTCTATCC
>SKLO01000380.1 GCA_007123195.1 Verrucomicrobiales bacterium
TCCTCGCCGTGGCCCGCTTCCAAGGAACGATCCAGCAGCATCGCCAGCGCGCGCTCACGGATTTCCGGTGCCGCGGTGGCCAGCAGCAGCAGGTTGGCACCGGCATCGGGATACCCGATGGCAAACGCGGTTCGGGCCACGTCGAACATCCATCGAGGCTCCAGGGCTTGGGCGCTCCTGCCGGCTCCCATCAGCATGCCCTCCATCAGGGCCGGCGATCCGGTGGGGCCCGATTCGCGCGCCGTGTGGACCGCCCACAGCAGGACCAGCGGCTCCGGCCAGCGCGACCGCGCCTCGCGCATTTCCTTGCCCAACTCCTCGTTGAGACCCAGTTGTATCATCGCGGTGGCATACAACTCAAACGTGCGCGGGTTCAGCGGGAGCCCGCGCCCGGGCCGCAGGACGTGCCTGACTGCGTCCCATTCACCGCGGCGCGCCAGCCAGTCGGCCACGTGCTGCCATTCCTCCGGATCCAGCTCCTCGGCCCATTGTTGTACCTCATCGATCACCCGAGCGATCTCCACGGGGTGGTCCGACCGCAGCCAATCCAACGAGAACAGCGCCATCTGCACGGCCGGTGCCGGGCGCGGTTGGGCGGCGGCGATTTCGCGCCACGTCCCGCGCAGCCACGCCGCCAGTTCCTGCTCCGATTCCCCCAGCGGCGGGTCCACCCCGGTGTCCTGGTCCCCGGCCACCGCCGCCATCAACCGGGGGTCGCCGGTGGCCCGTAGCGCCCGCTGCGGCAGTTCCCTGGCCGCGCCGCCCTCCAGCCATTGCAGCAGCAGCAGCCTGGCCTGGGCACCGCCACGATGGTCCTCGCCCGCCAAGGCGATCAAATCCTCGACCCAACCGGCCCACAGTTCCCCGCCAACCAGTTCCCTGCGCACCAGAGCCTGCATCAGCCGTTCCTCGCTTGCCAGCGGCCGCTCGTCGGCGGTTTGCTTTAGCAGGGCCAGGGCGGATTCCACCCGGCCGGACATGATCAGGTGCAGCACCTCCAGTCGCTGCCGGAGGATGGGGTCGATGGCCTCGGGATCGTTTTGCGGATCCGCCAAACGCCATTGCGCCCGGCGATACCAGTCGCGCGCGAGCAGGGTGTTGCCCGTCATCAGCGCCGCCTCGACCGCCCGCACCGCATCCTCCAAGGTGGCGTCGGCGCCGTCGTGGCGGTCCCAAACGCGCAACCAGTCGATGACCCAGGGATCCGCCTGCGCCAGGCTGGCCCCCGCCAGGCTGGTCCAGCGCGGGCGATCATCGCGCAGAGGCCGGCCGGGGGTGGCTGTCTCCAGCCCGGATTCCTGCGCTCGGCGCGGGAGCGGGTCGGATCCCTCGGCGGATGTGCCAACTGGCCGCGGGGCCGATTCCCGGTCCAGACTGAAATGCCACACCACTGCCGCCGAAACCGCGGCACCGGAGACACCAATCAACGTCAGCAGCAATCGCCGCCGGCGCTGCCAGCGGGGGTCGAGTTCCTGATCCTGGGTGCTTGGAAGAAACAAGCCCATTGGAGACTCCAGGTAATGATGCTCATGCTCAATGACAGAGGTCCGGCCGCGGACGGGAACGCCGCAGGATCAACAAGGCAGCGGCGAGACCGAGCAGCATGGCGCGGCCGGGCTCGGGGATCACGTCCGGGGTGACAGGAGGGTCGGGATCATTTGGAGGCCCTATGGAGTCACCACCCGTGAGCCCGTCAAAGGTCCACGAGAAATGCATGCGGTTGTTCAGGTCCAGATGCTCTTGCAGCATTTCTTGATTTTCGGGCATCACAATGACAAATGCCATTTCTGTGATCTCGGGCTCCGGATCGGAGGAGGAATGATTCATGTTGGTGATGATTCTCGTGCTTCCAGTGCCGTCTTGATCGACGTCAGTTAAGGAGTTCTGTTCAATTTGAATCCACGAGTAGGCGGAGGTCAATGCCGCCGGGAACGCCCCCCCGAGAGCGGCGTCGACCGCAGAGCCAATGTGGTTGGCGACGAAGGTGGCGTTCAGCAAATCACCCTGCCAGCCGCCACCTTCGCCACCATGTGATACATCCGGCCACTCCACCCCGGCAGGATTGCCCTGGTTGCTGAAGCCCAGGAAAATCTGGGTGTCATCGGGAGGACGCGAGCTTCCATCCGCACCGTATCTGATCCGGAAAGCTTGCTTGAGGGACTTCATTACGTTGGAGAACGACATGGTCATGTAGAAGCTGCTCTCGGCAGGGATGTCTTGATCCACCCTCATCCCGAGGTGTGGTCCCACCTCGTCGTATATCACTTCAGCGCCCCATGGAATGGCGCTCTCCGAGGTCCACCACTTGTTGTTCTCCAGCGAGCTGTTGACCGTAAAAGTGAACGAGGGATCGGCTACCGTGAAGGTTGCGCCGTCGTCCACCCGGCCATCAACTGTGTTCTGTCCCAGAATGTCCCAACCACCATGCGCGACGGCGGGGAGGATGAGCAGGAATGCTCCGAGCAGGGCGGTTGTTCGAAGGCGGGCGACAACGGAAGTTGGTGTGGCAAGTGGGGCA
>SKLO01000011.1 GCA_007123195.1 Verrucomicrobiales bacterium
CCCCTGCCCCGCCCCGTCCGCGTCGGACGCCCGGGTGGAGGCCGGGCCGGCCGCGGCGACGCCGGCGGCGAGGCGCTTGGAGTAGAAGTGAACAATGAGGAACAGCGACAGGTAGTAGAGGATGGCCGGCAACAGCGCCGCCTGGATGACCTGCAGGTAGGTCACCGGCGGACTGACGATCTCCAGCATCATGTAGGCCGCGGCGCCCATCACCGGCGGCACCAGCGCGCCGCCGGAACTGGCGGCGGCCTCGACCCCGGCGGCCATCTCCTTGCGATACCCGGCCGCGCGCATCATCGGGATGGTGAAGGTGCCGGTGGTGGCGGTGTTGGCCACCGCGCTGCCGGACAGGGAGCCCATCAGGCCGCTGCTGAGCACCGACACCTTGGCCGCGCCGCCGAGGCTGTTGCGGAACATCCGGCGGGCGAAATCGATGATGAACCGGGTGGCGCCGGTGGCCTTGAGGAAGGCGCCGAAGACGACAAACAGGAACACGTAGGTGAACATCACCCGCAGGGCCACGCCGAACACGCCCTGACTTTGCAACACGGTGTGCGACACCGTGCGGCCGAAGTCGTAACCGCGGTGGGGCATCAGCCACGACGGCAGGTGGGCGCCATAGAGGGCGTAGAGGAAAAAGATCATCGCCAGGATGGGCAGCGCCCAGCCGATGCAGCGGCGCGTGCCTTCCAGCAGCAGCAGCACCAGCAGCGCGCCCACCGCCAGGTCGAGCCCGGCCTCGCGACCGGCCCGGTTGGACAACGAGTTGCCCCCCAGCCACCAGTCGCGGAAGGCGGGCTCGTTTTGCACGATGATGTAGCCGCACGCCAGCACCGTCAGGCCCGCCAGCAGCCAGTCGCCCAGCCTGGCCCAGCGGTTCTCCCTCCAGGCCGCGCGCATGGGGTAGTGCAGGAACGACAACACCAGTCCCAGCATGGCAAACAAGGCCACCTGGGTCTGCGGGGTCAGACGGGCGAAATTGACCTCGGACAGGGTGAACAGGCACAGCACCACGCCGACCCCGCCCAGCGCCCAGCGGCGGCGGGGATCGAACGCGCGCGCCGCCGGCGCGTCGTCATCACCGCCGTCGTCGTTGCCGGCATCCGCCGCGGCCGGCGGAGTGGTCGCCCGCGCCAATGGCGCGTCGACCGGGGAAACCGCGTCCCCGGCGTGGTCCCGGTGCGAGTGCGAGCCTTGTTGCATGTGTGGGTGGTGCGCAGATGCCGTCGTGCCCGTCCTGCGGCCGCGCGGCGCACTGGCCCGCCCGACCGCCGACGGCCTCACTCGCCGCCTGCCTCGGGCCAGATGCCGATCTCCTGGAAATAACGGATCGCCCCGGGGTGGAAGTCGGTCCCGGTCGGGCGGGTGACATTGTCAGGATTGATCGAGCGCGCGGCGGGGTGCTGCTGGGCCACCTGCTCGCGGTTCTCATACAGGGTCTTGGTCAGGTTGTAGACCAGTTCCTCATCCATCGAGGCGGCGGTGATGAGGTGCATCGAACCGACGTCAAGGCCGTGGAAGTCCTCGTCGTGGCCGGTGTAAGTGCCGCCGGGAATCACCGCCGGGCGGAAGAACGGGAACTCGGCGATCAACTGCTCGCGCACCTCGGGATCGAACGGCACGAAGCGGATGTTCTGGGTCGCCACCGCCTGGCTGATCGAGGCCACCGGAATGCCGCCGCCAAGGAACGCCGCCGCTGCCGAGCCGTCGGCCAGCATGTCCACTGCGGCCGCCTGGGTGGCCTCGAGCGGGGTGATGTCGTCCATCGACACCCCGTGCCCCTCGAGGATGAGGCTGACGAAGGTCTCGAATCCGGCGCCGGCCGGGCCGATAACCACGCGCTTGCCGGCCAGGTCGGCGATCGATTCCACCTCCGAGCTGGCCGGGGTCAGGAACAGCGCCACGTTCGGCGCCATGGTCATCACCGAGCGCACCTCCATCGGCTGGTCCCAGTGACCCTCGCCGCGGACCGCGAAGTAGGTGATGGCGGCGTTGGACATGCCCAGTTCAATCTCTTTGTCCACCAGCAGGCGGATGTTGACGTTGGATCCTTGGGTGCCCTGGGTGCTGACGCGCCAGCCGTGATCACCGGAGTTGGCGTCGAGCACACTGGCGATGGCGTTGCCGACCACGTAGAAGGTGCCACCGGCCGGGGCGGTGCCCACGGTGATGAACTCGCCGTCGCGCTCGGTGCAACCACCGAGACCAAGGACCAGGCCGGCCGCCAGGACCGGAGCTGCTAAGGATGGGGAAAATTTCATGATGGAAACAGGGGCTGCCCGCGGCGGTGCCGCCGCGGTGCATGCGGGCAAACGGGTCTCTTCCTGCCGCGGAGGCCCGTTCAGGGCCTGCGCCGCTACACCTTTCATGGGCGCCCGCCGCTGTCAAACGACGGCTGGGGGCGAATCTGTCTGCACCGGTGCCGGCCCCGGGTACGGAGATCGATTTGGAAAACCCTTCCCCGGCGGGCCGAAACGGGCCACCATGACATGCCATGACGAAATCCATCCTC
>SKLO01000229.1 GCA_007123195.1 Verrucomicrobiales bacterium
GATCTGGAGAATCACAACGGGGTGGTGGCCTTGCTGGACTACTGCGACGGGATGAAGGGCGGGTTCACCCGGGCGTCCGGGCATTGCCTGGTGCTCAGCGGCGAGAAGAACGGCCTGCGCCGGATCGTGATCCTGCTCAACGGCGAGCGCGAACGGGTGGGCGACGAGGCGATTCAACTGCTGCAGTGGAGCCTGAGGGGGTGATGGGAAGCTGAAATGCTGAAAAGCTGAAATAGCTGGGAGGCTGACCAGCGGAGGGTGGTGACCACGGGCGCGCTGCGGGTCCGTCGTGGACCGGTTGCCGACGCGTGGTTGCCGGGGCGCGGGCGGGCGCGTAACCTGCGGGCATCGGTTCGGTCAAGCGGGTCGTCGCCTTGCGGCGCGTCTGCCTCCTGCCGGCCGGGCGCGTCCTGCTGATCCTCCGGATCCAGTGGGTGCGACGGATTCCACCTCGGTTGATTTTCATTCCAGCTCATCTTTGTCATGGCCGATCCATTCGCTCCGCCCCCCCGGTCCTCGACCAGCGCCCTCAGCGGCGATGACCCAATCCCGGGTGCCGCCGGATCCACGCCCGATCCGGTGGCGCTGCGCGCGTTGCCGTCGGTCGAGCAGGTCATTCAGGGATTGCCGGAGGGGTCGGCACGCCTGCTGCCGCGGCCGCTGCTGGTGCGGGTGGTGCAGGAGGTGATCGAGGAGTTGCGCGCGGTGGCGCTGGGACGTCGTCCGGGCCGGCCCCTGCGGGAGCGGACCGAGGTGATGGAGCGCATTGGCCAGGCGGTGTCCGCGGTGGCCCGCGAGCGGCTGCAACCGGTGATCAACGCCACCGGGGTGCCCTTGCACACCAATCTCGGGCGCGCGCCGCTGACCCATGCGCTCGAGGCGCTGGCCACGGTGGCCGAGGGCTACAACACGCTGGAGTTCTCGCTCGACACCGGCGGCCGGGGTCGGCGCGGCGCCTACGTCGAGCGGTTGCTGGCGGTGATCGCCGGCGCCGAGGCGGCCACCATGGTCAACAACTGCGCCGGCGGCCTGGTGCTGGCCCTGCGGCATCTCATTGGCCCGGAGCGCGACGAGGTGGTCATTTCACGCGGTGAACTGGTGGAGATCGGAGGTTCGTTCCGCATCCCCGACATCCTGACCGAGTCCGGCGCCACCCTGCGCGAGGTGGGCACCACCAACCGCACCCGCGCCGCCGATTACCGGGCCGCGATCGGTCCGCGCACCGCCTTGTTGCTGAAGGTCCACCAGAGCAACTTCGCGATCCAAGGGTTCACCGAGGAGGCCGGCCTCGGTGAGTTGGCGCCGTTGGCGCGCGAGCACGGGATCCCGCTGATGCACGACCTCGGCAGTGGGGCGGCGATCGACACCTCACGCGTGCCCGGCCTGCCGCATGAACCAACACCGGCCGAGAGCCTGGCGCAGGGTGCCGATCTGGTGTGCTTCAGTGGCGACAAGCTTCTGGGCGGCCCGCAGGCCGGGGTGCTTGCCGGCAGGGCGGAGTTGGTCAAGGGGATCAAGCGCGAGCCGTTCTTCCGGGCGCTGCGCTGCAACAAGCTGGTGTTCGCCGCCATGGAGGCGACCGCGGTGGCCACGCTCGAGGGCGGCGCCGGAACCGCGCTGCAGCAGATGCTCGACACCCCGCTGGCCGCCTTGGCGGAGCGCGCCGAGACCCTGGCGGAGGCGCTGGCACCGGCGTTGGCGCCCCGGTTTGGCATCCAGGCGGTCGAATTGTCGGGGCGCATGGGCGGCGGCACCCTGCCGGCCGCGTCGATGCCGTCCCGCGGCTTGCGCCTCAGCCCGGCCGACGGCGCGCCGGGGCCGCAGGCGTTGCTCGACCGGCTCAGGCTGGGCCACCCTGCGGTGGTCGGGGTGATTCAAGACGACGCGGTGGTGCTGGACCTGCGCACGGTGCTGCCCAGGCAGGACCTGGCCCTGACGGCGTCGATCCGGCACGCGCTCGACGAGTAGCAGGCGATCGCGACACGACCGCGGACATTTCCATCGGCGTCCTGCCCAGGTGGGGCGATGTGCCCTGGGGTCGGCGGCGCGGCTCGCTGGCACCATGCGCGGGCGAGGCTGTGGTGAGACGGCGGCGTCATGGGCGACGTGGGTGGGTGGACATCGGCTGAATCAGAGTCTGCGGGGCGCCTGGCGGCAGCCCCGTAGGTTGAATTGGCGCCATTCGACCTGCTGTGCGCGGTGCGCGCGGGCCGGTGTCCGGGCCACGGGCACGTTCCATTCGCAGGGGGTGAAGCGGTCGTGAATGGAGAAGGCGAGGGAACGAAGTGCCCGTCCCCCGGTCGAATTGAGGCCAATTCAACCTAGTGCGAACGACAGTCATGAAATCAACCAGTGATCCGCTGGACTGGCTGATGGCCGGCAGCGGCTTTGAAATGGTGCGGTATGCCTACTTCAAGCACGTGCATCGAAGCGAGCTTGGTAATATCGACTGCTGGCTGCGAATGCGCCTGCGCTCCATCCTGCGAAAGCGGCGTGGTGGGCGTGGAC
>SKLO01000001.1 GCA_007123195.1 Verrucomicrobiales bacterium
CGCACAAGAGGTCGAATTGCGCCAATTCAACCTACGGGGCTGCCGCCGATGGGCCGCTTCATCAGCCCCCTCCGCTGCCCCCTGCCGCATCGCCTCGTCCCGGCCTCGCAGGCGCCCCCGCCCCCGTAGGGCGGGCCTCCGACCCGCCTTGGGTGCGGGTGGTTCGTTCCCTGCGCCTGCTTCCATCGCGGGTTCTTTCGCCCTCTGCGAATGGAACCTGCGCGTGGTCCCGACCACCAGCCCGCCCGCACCGCGCCCACGAGGTCGAATTGCGCCCATTCAACCTACGGGGCTGCCCGCCCAAGGCGGGTGATGGTCCAGCCAGGGAGCCGCGCTCTGCGCCCCTGACACTCTACCTGTCACCCCGGCCGGGTCATGGATGCCGGATCGAGCGCGGCGTTCAACTCGTCCTCGGTCAGGCCGAGGTCGTCGAGTTGGTCGAGGCAAAGCTCGCGCACGGTCCGTCCGGTGGTGACCGATTCCTTGGCGATCGCCGCCGCCCGGTCGTAGCCGATGCGGGCGTTCAACGAGGTCACCATCGCCAGGCTGTATTCGATCAGCTCCTCGCAGCGCTCGACGTTGGCCTCGATGCCCTCGATGCATTTTTCGCGGAACACGTGGCTGACGTTGGTCAGCAGGCTGATCGATTCCAGCAGCGCCCCGGCCATGGCCGGCATCATCACGTTGAGTTCCAGGTTCCCGTTGGCGGCGCACCAGGTGATGGTGGCGTCGTTGCCGAACACCCGGGCACACACCTGCATCACGCTTTCGGCCATCACCGGGTTGACCTTGCCGGGCATGATCGAGCTTCCCGGCTGGGTGGCCGGCAGGCGCAGCTCGCCGATGCCGCAGCGAGGTCCCGAGCCGAGCAGGCGGATGTCGTTGGCGATCTTGAACAGCGAGGTGGCCACGGTCTTGAGCTGGCCCGACACCTCGACCACCGCGTCCTTGGCTGCCTGGGCCTCGAAGTGGTCGGCCGCCTCGCGCCAGGGCAGGCCGGTCTCGGCCGCCAGGATCGCGATCGCCTTGGTGGGAAAGTCCGGATGGCAATTCAGGCCGGTGCCCACCGCCGTGCCCCCGAGCGGCAGCTCGAGCAGCGCCTCGATCGCGCGGTCGAGGCGCGCCACCGCCAGTTCGGTTTGGCGGGCGAAGCCGCCGAATTCCTGCCCCAGACGCACCGGGGTGGCGTCCATCAGGTGGGTGCGGCCGATCTTGAGCACGGTATCGAAGGCGTCGCGCTTGGCCGCCAAGGCCTGCTGCAGGGCCGCCAACGCCGGCTTGAGCTGGTCGCGCAGCTGCAGGCCCGCCGCAAGGTGGATGGCGGTGGGGAAGGTGTCGTTGCTCGACTGGCCCAGGTTGACGTGGTCGTTGGGATGAACCGGGTCCTTGGCGCCGATGGGGTTCCCGGCCAGCTGGCAGCAGCGGTTCGAGATCACCTCGTTGGCGTTCATGTTGGTGCTGGTGCCGGACCCGGTCTGGAAGGTGTCGACCACAAAATGGTCGTCCAGTCTGCCGGCCGCCACCTCGGCGGCCGCCTCGGCGATCAGGTCCGCCACTTCGGCATTGAGCAGCCCGAGGTCGTGGTTGGCCCGGGCCGCGGCACCCTTGATGCGGCCGTAGGCGTGGATCAGGGCCACCGGCGCCGGCCGACCACTGACCGGAAAATTGAGGACGGCGCGCTGGGTCGAGGCGCCATACAGCGCGTCCGCGGGAACCTCCATGGCGCCCATGGAGTCGCGTTCAAGGCGGATTTCTGTGCTCATGCGAATGGCCTTTCGGGCTGCGTCCGGGCGGTTCAACCCTTGACCAGATAGACAAAGGCGAACAGGCCGGCGAGCAGAAAGGCGGTGGCGACGAGAATTCCTACGATCATGATCCGGAGGTGTATAACCGGGTTCGGCCCCAATGCAAGCCGGACCTCGCAGCCGCCTGTTCCCGGGGCCGGGGGCCTCGGCAGCGGCGACGCGGTGATTTTTTCCGGTTTCCCGGTTGCCAACCGTCTGGAAGGCACTACCTTCCGGGCTCAGAATATGGCCAAGAAAGCGTGGATCGAACGAAACAAGCGCCGTGAGCGTACGGTGAGCAAGTACGTGGAGTTGCGCAAGCAGCTCAAGGCGGAGAAGGACTACATCGGTCTGTCGATGCTGCCGCGGGACGCGAGCCCGACCCGGCTCGTCAACCGTTGCGAGGTCACCGGCCGCCGCCGCGCCTTCATCCGCCGTTTCAAGCTCTCCCGGATCACCTTCCGCGAACTGGCTTCTCAGGGGATGATCCCCGGCGTCACCAAGTCCAGTTGGTAGCCTCCGGCGATTCGATCCGCCCCGCCGTGGACGCGCGCCGCCAGGCCGCGTGTTCCCAACCGGAACCCGCCCGAAATCGGGCGCACCGGCCCGCGGCAGGGTGGGACAGGCGACCGGAGGCGGCACGACGGGTGTGGAGAGCGTATTCAAGATGTTCCAAAGGGAATTTCATCCGTCATGCCGGTTTACCAATACATCGCCGTCGACGCCGACCAATCCTGCCCGGTCTGCCGCCGTGGTTTCGACCTGCGGCGCCCGGTCGATCGTGCGCCGCTCGAACAATGCCCGCTTTGCCGCCACCCGGTGCGCAAGGTGGTCAGCACTTTCAATACTCCCAAGATCACCAAACCTCTGTCGGTGAGCGACGCCAAAAAGGCGGGCTTCACCGTGTTGGAAAAACGGGACCAGGGCGTCTACGAGCGCCTTTGACCGCCGCGCCGACGGTCAAACAACCTTGCGTCCCGTCTACTGATGGACCCTTCCAGTTGGCTCACCTTCCAGGCAATCGTTCAGTCCCTGAACGAGGCTGTTTCCCCCGTGCTGCCCGCGTTTGACCCCGGGGTCCTCCCGCCCGCCCCGCTGGCCGCCGCTGAAACGGCCGCCGCGACCACCGGGTCGGGGATCGGTCTGTGGACCCTGCTGCTGCTGGCCGGTGCCTGCATTCTGGTCAACGCCCTGTTCGTCGCCGCCGAGTCGTCGATGGTCAAGGTGCGCCCCCGACAACTGGAGGAGGCGATGGAACAAGGGCGCCGCGGCACCCGCTCGGCCGCGCTGGTGACCGCACGGCTGGATCGCTTCCTCTCGACCAGCCAGCTGGCGATCACCCTGGCCAGCATCGCGCTTGGCATGGTTGCCGAGCGATTGCTGGTGGCCTGGATCGGGCCGTGGCTGGCGGGACTGGGACTGCCGCTGCCGTTGTGGGTTTGGACTGCCGTGGCGCTGGCGCTGGCGCTCGGCCTGGCCGGTTACCTGCACGTGGTGTTCGGTGAACTGATCCCGCGCACTGTCGCCAGCCGGCGCCCGCTGGCCACCCTGCTGCTGGTGGCCACGCCGCTGCGGCTGCTCTACCTTGGCGGCGGTTGGCTGGCCAGGATCATGAACCACAGCGCCAACCTGTTGCTGCGGCGGGTGTTCCGGCTGGAACCCATGAACGGCGTGGCCCACGTCCACAGCGAGGAGGACCTGCGCCAAATCGTCGCCGGCAGCGAACTCAGTTCCGAGGTCACGCCCACGGAGAAGGACATCCTGCTCAACGCGCTCAATTTGAATGAGTTGACCGTGCGGGAGATCATGACGCCGCGGTCGGAGGTGGTGGCGCTGGACGTCACCCACCCGCTGCCGCAGAACCTCAAGACCGCGCTTGATTCCAAGCACACCCGGTTTCCTCTGATCAAGGGGCATCTGGATGAAACCATCGGCCTGATCCACATGAAGGACGTGGTCCGGTTGATCAGCGATCCGGAGGGTGACCTGCGCAACATCAAGCGCCAGATCCACGCGGTGCCGGAGACCATCACGGTCGACAACCTGCTCAAGTTCTTCCTCGAAAAGCGCGCCCATCTGGCGCTGGTGGTCGACGAGTTCGGCGGCGCGCTCGGCATTGCCACGCTGGACAACGTGCTGGAGGAACTGGTCGGCGACATCCAGGACGAATTCGACGTGGAGGAACCCGAGTTCACCCGCATCGACGACAACGAGTTCATCGTCGAGGGCGGGCTCGGCCTGTATGAACTGGAGGAACTGGCCGGGTTGGAACTCGACAGCAGCGACGTCAGCACGGTCGGCGGCTACGTCACCCACATGCTCGGGCGCCTGCCTGAGACCGGCGAGAAGGTCATCATCGGCGAATACGAGGTCACCGCGATCAAGACCGACGGCCGCCGGGTGGAGCAACTGCGCTTCTGCAAGAGCGGTAGCCAACCCGAGTCCGGCGTCGCCGCCTGGGAGCAGCCCTGACCAACCCGCCATCAATCGCCAGCCGTCCCTGCGGACCCGGCGGCGGCGAGTGGCTCGTGCTGCTGCTCGACCCCGCGCCGGCGCGTGACGAGGCGTTTGAAATCCTCCAGGATCAGATACAGGCTCGGCACCAGAATCAGGGTGATGACGGTGGCAAACAGCACGCCGAACGCCAGTGACACTGCCATCGGGATCAGGAACCGCGCCTGGATGTCGGTCTCCAACAGCATCGGCGTGAGACCGGCGAAGGTGGTGAGCGAGGTCAGCAGGATCGCGCGGAAACGGATCGCGCCGGCCTCGGTGGCGGCCGACACCACGGTGTGGCCGTCGCGCTGGTGGCGGTTGACATAGTCCACCAGCACCAGGCTGTCATTGACCACCACCCCGGCCAGCGCCACCACGCCGCACAGCGACATGATGCTGAAATCAAGCCCGAGCAGCACATGTCCGGCGATGGCGCCGATCAGGCCGAACGGGATCACCGACATCACGATCAAGGGCTGCAGGTAGGAGCGCAACGGCACCGCCAGCAGCATGTACATGCCGATCATGGCGAGGATGAAGCCGGCCATGATCTCCTCCACCGACTGGCGCTGGTCGCTCTGCTCGCCCTCGAACCGGTAGCTGGTGCCGGGGAAATCGCGCGCCAGATGCTGCAGCACGGTTTCCTCCAGGTCCTCAGTGACCTCGGTGGCGTTGACGTTCTCGGTGCGGTCGATGTCGGCGTTGACCTGGATCATGCGCCGGCGGTCGGATCGCTCGATGGTGGAGTAGGAGCGACCGTATTCGGCGCGGGCCACGGCCGAGAACGGCACCTCGGTGCCGTCGCGCAGGCGGATGCGCATGTTCTCCAGATCGGCGATCGATGTCCTCCGCTCCTCCGGGTAGCGCACGAACACCTTGACCTCGTCGCGGTCGCGCTGCAGTCGCTGGACCTCGTCGCCGTAGAAGCCCTGGCGCACTTGTGAGGCCACGTCGGCCAGGCGCAGGCCCAGGGCCTCGGCGTCGGGGCGGATGAACAGGCGGATCTCCTGCTTGCCGGCGCGGTTGCTGTCGGAGATGTCAATGACGCCGCGGTAGGATGCCAGCGCGTCCTTCACCCTGGCGGTGGCGGCCTCGATCATCTCCATGTCGTCACCGGCGATCTGCAGCTCGATCGCGCTGCCGCCCCCGGCCGCCTCGGTTTGGAACGTCAGTTCCTCGGCGCCGGCGATCTCCCCGGTCAGTCGCCGCCACGCCGCCGCCAGTTCCTCGCTGCGCGCGCTGCGGCGGTGGGCCGGCACCAGTTCCAGGGTGACCTCGCCGAGGTGGTCGCCGCGCGGGAAGCCGTCGAGCACGAACCCGGTCTGGAACGGCTGGCCGCCCACCGTGGCCAGGGTGTGGACGATGATCGGCTGGCCGCTGTCGTCGGTGAAGTCACGTCCGAGTTGCGCGGCGGCGGCCTCGATTTGTGCCACCGCCTGACGGGTGGCCTCGACCGGCACGCCCTGCGGCAGGGTGACCTTGGCCGAGATGACGTCGGCCTCGACGTTGGGGAAAAACTCGAATTTAATGAAGCCCAGGGTCAGCAGCGAGAGCGACAGCAACAGCACCGAGACGAAGCCGGCGACGACCAGGTAACGCACCCGCAGGGCGCGCGCGAGCAGCGGGCGGAACACCGACTCGACAAAGCGCTCCAAGCCGTGGGACACCGAGCGCTGGAAGCGCAGCACCGGGCCTCGGCGCCGGTCCGGATCTTGTTTCGGCAGCAGTGCCAGATGGGCCGGCAGCACCAGCTTGGACTGGATGATGGAGAACAGCAGCACCGGGATGACGACCAGCGGGATGTTGGGCCAGATCTTGCCGCTGACCCCGCTGACGCCCAGCATGGGGGTGAACGCCACCATCGTGGTGACCACGCCGAAGATCACCACCACGCCGACCTCGTGGGTGCCGCGCTCGGCCGCCAGCCGCGGTTCCTCGCCCTCGCGCATGCGGCGGAACACGTTCTCACCGACAATGATGGCGTCGTCGACCACGATGCCGAGCACCAGGATGAAGGCGAACAGCGAGATCATGTTGAGGCTGATGCCGGTCACCGGCATCAGCCAGATGGCGCCGGCGAACGACACCGGAATGCCGAGCGCCACCAGCGCGGCGAGGCTCGGCCGCAGGAACATGGCCAGCACCAGGAACACCAGCAGCAGGCCGAGCAGGCCGTTGCGCATCAGCAGGCTGAGGCGGTCGCGGAGGAATTGCGAATCGTCCTTCCAGATGTCGAACTCGACCCCCGGCGGCACCAGCCGCGGCGCCTCCTCCTCGATGAACCGCCGGGCGGCGTCGGCCACCACGATCGTGTCTTCGTTGCCGGTGCGGTAGACATTGATCAAGATCGTCGGCCGGCCGTTGAACCCGACCTCCATGGTGCCCTCCTCGAAGCCGTCGACAATGCGGGCGATGTCGCCGAGCCTGACCACCGAGCCGTCGGGGCGGGTCACCACGGTGATGTCGGCGAACTCCTCCGGCTCGTATCGCCGCGCCTCGGTGCGAAGCAGGATCTCGCCGGCGTCGGTGCGCACCGAGCCGCCGGGAAGATCGAGCGACGACGCGCGCACGGCCTCGGTGACTTCGGTGAATGTCAGGCCATACTGGCGCAGGGTCTGCTCGGAGACCTCGATCGACAGCTCGTAGGGCCGGGTTCCGGCCAGTTGCGCGCGGCTGATGGCGGTGCGCGCGGAGGGACCGCCGAACAAGTTGCGGAAGGCCGCCGCGACCCCGCGCCCGGGCGGCGGCTCATACACCAGCAGGCCGTCGCGGACCTGCTCCGCCAGCTCGCGCAGGGTGCGCTCGTCGGTGTCGGCGGAGACGGCGATGCTGAGCACCTGGGCGGTGATGAAGATCTCCTCGTAACGCGGCTGCTCGGCTTCCTCGGGAAAGCTGTCAATGCCGTCGACCCGGGTCTTGATGTCGTCCATCACGTCGCGCAGCCGGTAGCCGTCGCGCACCTGGGCCAGCACCGTGCCGGCGCCCTGGGCGGCGGTGCTGCGGATGCGATCGATCCCGTCCAGATCCTGGATCGCCTCCTCGATCGGCACCACCACGCCCTTCTCCACCTCCTCGGGCGTGGCCGCAGGGAAAGGGATGCGCACCATCACCGTGTCGATCGAGGTGTCGGGAAAGATTTCCTTGCTCAGCTTGAACCAGCTGGCCACGCCCATGACCAGGATCGCGGCCATCAGGAAGTTGGCGGCGACATGGTTGCGGATGAACCAGCTGATGATGGAGTCCATGGATCGGTGGGAAAAGTGTCAGGAGTCGGGAGTCGGGAGTCGGCGGTGAGAAGTCGGAGGTCGGTCAGTGATCATTCAAGTGCCGGCAGGCAGTGTGGGGTAGACATTCTTGTCTGCCCTGTCAATGGCTGGTCATTGCCAAGGCAACACACCACACACAGCAGTGGGGCAGCGATCAGGGGGCGGTGGTTTGTGAGGGCTCGGCGCTGTCGCTTTCGTTTTCATTCTCGTTTTCGTTTTCCCTTGCGGCATCGCCATCGGCCGGGTCGTCCTCGGCCAGCAGCCGCACCGGCATGCCGGCCACCACCATTGACAGCGGCGTCAGCGCCACCATCTCGCCGTCCTCCAACCCGGCGGTGACAAGCCGGCGGTCGCCCTGGCTGCGGCTGACGGTCACCGTCCGCAGGTCGATGGTTTCGTCAGGACGCACCACCACCACGGTGTCGGGGCCGGCGAAGGCGCGCTGCGGCAGGGCCACGGCGCGGTCGAGCGTGATGCCGCGGATCCGAGCCTGGACGAACAGACCCGGTTGCAGCAGCGACCCCGCCGCGGGATCACTGCCGGGGTCTCCGGCCTCCACCCGCGCCACCAGGTATAGCGAGCGGCTGGCGCGGTCGATCTCGGCCCCGGTGCGCACGATCGGCGCCGTCCATCGGTGCTCCACCCCGCCGGCGCGCACCGTGAGTTCAGCCTCGGTGACACCATTGCCGCCAAGGTCGATGAAGGCGGCGTCGTCGAGCGACACCGGCAGGCGCACCTCGAACGGCGCGCTGGAATAGATGTCGGCGATCGGGCTGCCGACCGCGGTGAAGCTGCCGAGGTCGAGGTGCACCTGGCGCACCCGGCCGTCGTAGGGCGCGCGCACCTCGGTGCGTTCGAGGTCGCGGCGCGCTTTGTCGACCGCTGATTCGGCGGCGCGCACGGCAGCTTCAGCGGAGGCCACATGCAAGCGCCGGGCGACCAGGTCGGAGGGTTCCCCGCCGCTGCCGAGTGTTTCCCAGTCGCGCACGGCCTGGAGGCTGCGGGCCTGTTCCTGGGACAACATCAGTCGCGCCTCGGCCAACCGCGCGCCGGCCTCGGCCTGCGCGGCGAGGTAATCGGCGGGATCGATCTTCAACAGCACCTCGCCGGCGTCGAAACGCTCGCCGGCGCGCAGCGCGTCGGCGACCTCGATCACCCGGCCGGCCACCTCGGCCGCCAGTTGGGTTTCGGTCAGGGGTTCGATGAATCCCTGCGAGACCACCGACACCCTGGCGGGCGCCAGCTCGACCCTCTGCACGCGCACGGCCGGCGCGGGGCGTTCGGGATCGGCCTGCTCGGGTTCCGGCTTGAACATCCGCAGCAGGTAGACGCCGCCGACGCCCACGCCGAGCACGACCGGCAGCAGCAGCAGTTGGTAGGGAACTTTCATGATGACATGGGAAACGACCGGCGATGGTGGTTACGGCTGCGCGCCTGGTTGCGGTGAGAAGTCTCCGCCGAGGGCGAGGTGCAGGTCGACGCGGTTGTCGAGCCGGGTGCGGCGCACGCTGATGAGCTGCGAGCGGGCGTCGAGCAGGCGCGCCTGGGCTTCGAACACGGTCAGGATGTCGCCGGTGCCGTCGCGGAAGTTGGCGCGCGCCTCGGTGTCGGCCTCGCGGGCCAGTTCGACCGTGCGGGCGAGCGCCTCCTCCTGGCGGGCCAACCAGTGGTCGGCGCCGAGCGCGGTCTCCACTTCGAGGAACGCCTGCAGCACGGCGGCCTGCAGCTGCCGCAACGCCTGCTGGTCCTCGGCCTGGCGCTTGGCATATTCGGCCCGGATCTGACCGGCGGCGATGATCGGCTGCACCACCTGACCGGCCAGGCTCCAGACCCCGAAGTCGCTGTTGAGGATCTCCGCCAGATCCTCGGTCGAGGTGCCGCCGCTGCCGGTCAGGGTGAAGCGGGGAAACACCGCCAGCCGGGCCTCGCGCACCCGGCTGCCCTGGGCCGCGAAGCGGCGCTCGGCCGCCTGCAGGTCGGGCCGGCGCAGCAGCAGTTCAGACGGCAGACCGGCAGGCGGGCGGGCGGGCACCGCAGGCAGTTCCGTGGGCGCGGTTTGACTGCCCGCAGGGTAACGGCCCAGCAGCGCCTCCAACTGCCGCCGCGCCCGGGCGATCTGCTCCTCGCGCTGCTGCAGCACGGCCTCGGTGGCGGCGACGTCCACCCGCGCCAGCCGCAGGTCGGTGCCGGTGCCGCGACCGCCCGCCTCGCCGGC
>SKLO01000356.1 GCA_007123195.1 Verrucomicrobiales bacterium
CCCTGGCCCATCTCCGGGAGTTGCCAAGGCTGCGCTACCTCAACCTTTATGGCACCGGCATCACCGATGAGGGCCTGCAGCAACTCGCCGGCCTCAAGAGCCTTCGAGCCATCTACCTGTGGCAAACCGAGGTCACCGACGACGGCGTCGAGGCGTTTGCCGGCAGGATCCCCGGCCTTGTCGCTCACCTCGGACTCGATGACGAGGGCAACGAACGGGTGTTTGTTTCCACCGCCGGCGAGTTGGTGTCGGTTTCCCCGGAAACCCTCGACTTGGTAAGGCAGAGCGTCGCCATCACCGCAGAGGCCGCCCGGGTGGCCGCCGAGGCTGCCGAAGCCGCCTCCAAGGCCGCCGACGAGGCGCGCGAGGCGGCGGCCAGCGCAGCCGAAAAACTGGCCGAACTGGAAGCGCTGGACATCGATTGAACTGGCATCCGGCCCTGATCGGGGGCATGTTGTGGTCCGCTGGGGAGGGCTGCGGCCTGCCAGCGTTGCGGCAGCCATCAGGCCGCCCGATTCCCGGCGGAGAGCCGTCCCGGACCGCGCGGCGTGATCATTCGGGCCTCGCGGCCATTCATCCAACCCAGCCGCCACCGGCGGGTGAAGCCAGCACCGGTCATCCAAGGAATGGCTGGTCAACCACGGTTAACTGTTCACAAGGGCAGCCCGGGAAGTCCGGGCCTGTCAACCGGTTCATCCGGCCGCCCGGCGCCCGCGTTCAACTTTTCAAACTCATCATGAATCCCACTCAACAACACCCCGGCGCCTCCGGCGACCCGGCGGACCCACCGTTCTCAAACCGGGCCCGGCCCCGCAAGTCCGCTTCTGCCCGCCGTCCAGGGGTCGCGGGTGCTGCCACCATCACGCTGGCCTTGGCCGGCCTCGGCCTGACCGCCTGCGGCGACCCGCCCGAGCGGGTGTTGATTGAGGAAACCCGGGTCATTTCGGCGCGCGAGCCCCAGCCGAAGGTCAATGCCTACGACGGCGAGCGCTTCGGCCTGCACCCGATGTCCTGGACCGTGCCGCAGGGCTGGCGCCAGGTCGGTCCCGCCACCATGCGCTTTGTCGACATGCGCTTCGGCCCGGACGGGGAAGGGGAGGCGTTCGTCTCCGCCCTCACCGGCGACGGCGGCGGCCTGCTGGCCAACGTCAACCGCTGGCGCGCCGAGATGGACCTTGAGCCCATCCAGGAGGCCGACCTCCAGAACATGGAGACCATGAATTTTCTCGGCGGACCGGCCCTCAAGGTCGACATTGAGGGCGACTACCGCCCCGTCGGCGCCACCCGCGCCCTTGAGAACTACCGCATGATCGGCCTGATCCAACCATCCAGCGAGCTGACGTTTTTTGTCAAAATGACCGGCCCTGCCGACCTTGTTGAGCAGGAGCGCGAGCGATTCGAGCAATTTCTCCGCTCGGTCCGGGTAAGATCGACCGGACAATCATGAAATCACGCCCCGCGGCACCGGCAAAGGCACGTATCATGAGCAACGCGGCCGATCTTGGAAAGGCCGGCAGCGCCCGCCGGGTTAGATGACAAGGACGAATCGGAACCGCCCCGGGCCAAGCAGCCCGCCAACCTGAGAGCAATTTTCCCATGACCATGGAACCCAAAGACGTGAACCTGGCCGGCGCCGGCGAGTCGGTCGGACGCGAGGTGCGCGACCTCAAGCGCGGCGGCCGCCGCAAGGACAAGAGCCTGTGGGCCAGGGCGCTCGACGTGATGGCCTCCTACGCGGTCGCGATCGTGATCCTGTTCCTGCTGCTGGTGGTGACGTTCTTCGGCACCCTCGAGCAGGTCGAGCACGGCCTCTACGATACCCAGCGCAAGTATTTTGACTCCATCTGGCTGGTCCACGAACTGCACATCGGCCGCGTACTGTTGCCGATTCCGCTGCCGGGCGCCTACCTGCTCATGGGCCTGCTGTTCGTCAACATGAGCCTCGGCCTCGCCCGCCGCATGTTCAAGCAGCCGCGCACGCTCGGCGCCCTGGTCTCGCGCTCCGGGCTCATCATCGCCCACGGCTCCATCCTGTTCATGCTGGCGGCCGGCTTTGTCTCCTACCACTACAAGACCGAGGGCAACATGGCCCTGTTCGAGGGCCAGGTGTCCGACCACTACCAGAGCTATCACAACCGCGTGGTCGAGCTGCGCCAGATCCATCCGCCGCCGGCCGATGGCGAGGAACCGTTCGCCTGGGTAATCGACCAGGAATGGTTCGAGGACCTCCAATGGGACGAGAGCCGCGGCCGGCGCCCTACCCGCACCTTCTTTCATCCCGACCTGCCGTTCGAACTGCAGCTGGGCGACTACGTCAGGAACAGCATGCCGGCGCGCGCCGACCAGGGATCGAGCCGCGCCTTGGCCGGGTTTGAAATCCGCAGGCGCCCGCTTGAACCCGAGTCCGAGCGCAACCTCGATGCCCTGCGCGTGCATGCCATGCCGCACGACGGCGGCCAGAGCGCCGAGCATTGGGTCTGGGGCGGCTCGATCCACCCGC
>SKLO01000166.1 GCA_007123195.1 Verrucomicrobiales bacterium
AGGTTGTCATGTGAGGGTTCGGGATCGATGCCGTGGCCGGCGGCGAGCTGCCAGATGCGGCGGTCGCGGTTGGCGGTCATCTGCTCGAAGATGTCGCGTTCGCGGTTCATCACGTCGGCGTTGGTGAACGAGCGGTCGGGCTCGTGGCTGAGCTGGGAGCGGCCGCCGTGGATGTAGTAGCTGTTGACGGGACGGTAGGCGTAGAAGAAATCGTGGTTGCGGGCGAGGATCTCGGCGCGCAGGGGTTCGGGGTCGTCCGGGGCAACCGGCTCGCGTCCCAGCAACGCGCGCAGCAGGTGCGGCGCGAGTTCGCGGTAGCCGCCCGAGCTGAGGTGGATGCCGTTGATGGTGAGAGGTGGTTCGGATTGTGTGTGGAGTTGCCGGGTGAGGTCGAACAGGTCGATGAAGGGCACGTCGTGCTGGTGTGCGACGTCGGCCATGGCCTGATTGTAGAGGCTGATCCTGGTATTCAGTTGATCCAGCGGTTCCAGCACGTCGCCGGGTCCGGGGGCGGCGGCGATGGGGCCCACCAGCACGACCCGGGTGGAGGTCGCGCCGTCGCGGTGGCCTTGTGAGGAGGTGGTGGTCAGGAACTCGGCGAGATCGCGGCGGAAGGTGTCGAGGCCGGCCTCGCCGGCGAACGATTCGTTGAAGCCGAAGAATGCGATCACCACGTCGGCTTGTTGCCGTGTGAGGTGGTGGGTGGTGTCGCCGAACTCGCCGGGGCGCGGCCGCAGCCCGACCTCGTCGGCCGACCATGCGAGGTTGCGCACGGTGAGTTCGTGATCGGGCAGGGTGGCGTGCAGCAGGGTCTCGAACCAGCCGAAGTGTTGCATGCGCTCGGCCAGGGTATTGCCGACCAGGCAGATGTGGTCGCCGGGTTCAAGCGCCAGCGCGGGGGAGTCGGCGGGCGCGGGCGCGGTCTCCCCGGTGGCGGCGTGAGGTTGGGCGGTGGCGGCCAGGGCTGCCAGAGGCAGCAGCAGGGCGGCCAGCAGGCGGCCGGCTGCCGGGCAGGTCGGATCGGGGTTGCGGAACAGCATGGGGCTCTCTAACGGAGCGGCGGCGGGAGATTGATCATCCGGGCGGCTCGGGCGCTCGGTCCCAGGGTCTGCGAGGCGAACTCACGGGGGGCCTTCGGCTTCGTTGTCCTGTTGTTCCGCCTCCACATCCAGCAGGTGCCGGCGCAGAAACCCGATCTGCACCAGGAACTGGTAGTCGGCGTTGGCTTTGCGGCGGAAGCCGTGGCCCTCGTTGAGCGCCAGCAGGTAGGGTGCCTCGCTTCCTTGCGCGCGCAGGCCTTGCACCAGTTGGTCGGCCTCCGACTGCGGCACCCGCGGGTCGTTGGCTCCGTGCACCACCAACAGCGGTCGGGTGATGCGCTCGAGGTGGTTGAGGGGCGAGATGTCCTCGAGCAAGCGGCGCATCTCCGGGTCGCGCTCGTCACCATATTCGACCCGGCGCAGGTCGCGGCGGTAGCCCTCGGTGTTTTCAAGGAAGGTCACGAAATTGGAGATGCCGACGATGTTGATGCCGCACGCGAGTCGGTCGCCGTGGTGCATCAGGCTGGCCAGCACCATGTAGCCGCCGTAGCTGGCGCCCATCACCGCCACCCGCGAGGCGTCCATGTCCGGCTGGGTTTCGATCCAGTCGAGCACCGTGCCGATGTCGCGCACGGCGTCTTCGCGCAGCCGGCCGTTGTCCAGTGTCACGAAGGTCTTGCCGTAGCCGGTGGAGCCCCTGACGTTGGGATACACCAGCGCGCAGCCGAGTTCGTCGAGGTAGTAGTTGTTGCGACCGAGGAAGCGCGGCCGGCTCTGCGCCTCGGGACCGCCGTGGATGTTGATGATGACCGGCCGCGGACCGGGGTGGCGCTCCTGATCCGGCCGATAGACGATCGAGGTGATCTCAAGTTCGTCGAACGAGGGGGTGCGCACGAGTTCAGGTTCGACGAAGGCTTGCGGGTCCATGCCGCCGGTTTCGCTCCGTGTCCACGGGGTCAGTTCACCGCTGGTGGTGTCCATCGACCAGGCATCGCCGGCCGCCTGCGCGGCCGACAGGGTGAACGCCAGTTCGCTGTCGTCGCTGGTCCACCTGAGTCCGCCGATCACGGCTGGCGGCAGGTCGGCGCGCAGCAGTTCGGTGCCGTCCTCCGCGCTGAGGATGCGCAGCACGCTGAAGCCATCCTCGTTGGTCACCACCGCCAGCCGGTCGCCCTCCTGGCTGGGCTCGAATTCCTCCACGTTCCACTCGATGTCGCCACTGAGCACCGTGCGCTCGAGATCCTCGAGGTCGATGCGCACCAGTTGCAAAAACTCGGAGTCGGAGTCGCTGATGACATGAATGGCCCGGCCGTCGGCGGTGAAGCGCGGGCTGAAATGGGCCGCCGGCTGGTCGAGGGCGGCGGTCAGCGGGACCAGTTCCCCGGTTTGAAGGTCGAGCAGATGGAGATGGCTTTCGTTGACCGAAAGATACTCGCCGATGATCAACCTGGTTTCTTCGGGCGACCAGTCGCGCGCGCTCCAGCCGCCACCCTCACGTTCCAACAACAAGGACGTTTGGTCGGGCTGGTCGGGGTTCATCAGCCAGATGTCGGTGTCGCTGCCGGTGCGGCGGGTGGAACTGAACGCCAGCCAGTCTCCCGAGCGCGACCAGCTGGCGCCGGTGTTGCGCGACTGGCCGTCGGTCAGCAGGGTGGCAAGTCCGGTGACGGGGTCGAGCCGGTGGAACTGGTGGAATTCGCCCCCGCCCTGGTCGCTGCTGTAGATCAGGTAGTCGCCGTGCCTGGGATGGAACGCGCCGCTGACGATGGGCTCGGCGGCGAACGTGAGCTGGCGGCGGGCACCGCCCGGCATTTCCACAAGGTGGAGTTGCGGGGTTTCGGCAAAGCGGGTGGAAATCAGCATCCGGCGTTCCTGTGGATGCCAGTCGAGGAACGCGGCCGAGCGGAACTCGAGGTAGCGCTCGACGTCCCGGGCCAGGGCCAGCGGGACAGGTGGCACGCCGTCGGCCACCATTTCGGGTGGTGGCGGCAGGATTGGAGCCGCCGGACTGGCGGCACCGCCGGCTTCGGCCTGCCGGTGCCGGAGTTGCTCCAGCGATTCGCGCACGCGCCTGAGGCGCTGCTGGACCATGGCGCGGTTCCAATCCGGCCATTGCCGGCTGACGCGTTCGATGCCGGCCTCGGCGCGGCTGAGCGCGTCGATGGCTTTGTCGATCTCGCCGGCCCGGCGCAGTACCTCGGCCTCCTGAACGAGGACGAAGGCGTCGACATAGACGGTCTCGGGTTCGGCGGCTTGGGTGGCTGCTTGCGCTTGGGCTGGAGAATTGGCGGGCGATGGGGAACAGGTCATGAAGAGGGTGGTGGCGACCCACAACCACGGCCGGAGGTTGCGGTGGTGACGCCGTCTCAGACGGGGCCGGTCGGTCGACGGGTTGGAATTGAGTGACGGGGATTGGTGGTGCATGGGTGCGTGGCCTTGTGGCTCGGTGACACAAACAGGCTGCGATGGCATAGGATGCGATTGGCTCGATTCGGTTCAATGTGGGACCGGCGCACGGCTCCTGACGGCCGGCGTCCGAGGCCGGCGTCGGCGATGCCGGACGGGACGGGCCGCATCAGACCCGTCCCGCCAGCAGTTCGCGCTGGAACACCAGTTCCTTGGGCAGGTGGTCGTAGAGGCTGAGATACAATTCCTCGGCCGACAGGATCTCGCGGCGCCATTCCTGCGGGTCGACGTTCATCACCCGGTCGAAGTCCTCCCTGGTGAAGGACTCGAGCCCCTCGAAGTTGATCTCGTCGTAGCGAGGCATCCAGCCGAGTTGGGTCTCGTGACCCCGCGCGCGGCCGTGGCAGCGATCGAATATCCAGTGCAGCACCCGCATGTTCTCGCCGAACCCGGGCCATTGGAAGCGGCCCTCGGCATCGCGGCGGAACCAGTTGACGTGAAAGATGCGCGGCAGGTGGCGGATGTGCCGGCGCATTTCGATCCAGTGGTTGAAGTAGTCGCCCATGTTGTAGCCGCAGAACGGCAGCATGGCCATCGGGTCGCGCCGCACCTGGCCGGTGGCGCCGGCGGCGGCGGCGGTGGTCTCGCTGCCCATGTTGGAACCGAGGAACACCCCGTGGACCCAATTGAAGGCCTGGAACACGAGCGGCATGGTGGTGGCGCGGCGGCCGCCGAAGATGATCGCGGAGATGGGCACGCCCGACGGATCATCCCAGGCGGGATCGATGGTCGGGCACTGGCTGGCCGGAGCGGTGAAACGGGAATTCGGGTGGGCCGCCGGTTGCCCAAGCTCAGGGCTCCAGGCGCGCCCCATCCAGTCGGTCAACCCGGCCGGCGGCTGCTCGGTCAACCCCTCCCACCAGACGTCGCCGTCAGGTGTCAGCGCCACGTTGGTGAAGATGCTGTTGGCGCGCACGGTGGTCATGGCGTTGGGGTTGGATTCCCATGAAGTGCCGGGGGCGACGCCGAAGTAGCCGGCCTCGGGATTGATCGCCCGCAACCGGCCGTCGTCGTCGACCCGCAGCCAGGCGATGTCATCGCCGATGGTGGTGACCTTCCAGCCGGCGTTCTGGTAGCTCCTGGGCGGCACCAGCATGGCGAAGTTGGTCTTGCCGCAGGCGCTGGGGAAAGCGGCGGTGACGTAGGTCTTGCGGCCGTCGGGCGCCTCGACGCCGCTGATCAGCATGTGCTCGGCGAGCCAGCCCTCGTCGTGCGCCACGGCGCTGGCGATACGCAGGGCGAGGCATTTCTTGCCCAACAGGGCGTTGCCGCCGTAGCCGCTGCCGAACGACCAGATCGAACGCTCCTCGGGGAAGTGCACAATGTATTTGGTGTCATTGCAAGGCCACGGCACGTCCGTCTCGCCCGGTGCCAGGGGGGCGCCGAGCGAGTGCAGGCACGGCACGAACGCGCCGTGCTCGCCCAGATGCTCCAGCGCGGCGGCACCCATACGCGTCATGATGCGCATCGACACGGCGACGTAGGCCGAATCGGTCAGCTGCACGCCGGTCAGCGAGAACGGCGAGCCGAGCGGCCCCATGCAAAACGGCACCACATACAGGGTGCGCCCCCGCATGCTGCCGCGGAACAGGCCGCGCAGCGTGGCTTTCATCTCGGCCGGGTCGACCCAGTGGTTGGTCGGGCCGGCATCCACCCGGCGATGGCTGCAGATGTAGGTGCGGTCCTCGACTCTGGCAACGTCGGCCGGGTGCGAGCGGGCGAGGAATGAGTTGGGCCGCAGCTCGGGATTGAGGCGGATGAAGGTGCCGGCCGCCACCAACTCGTTGCACAGGCGATCCCACTCGGCCTGCGATCCGTCGCACCAGTGGACGTGGTCGGGCTGGCACAGCTCGGTGATCTCCCCGACCCATTGAAGGAGGCGTTGATTCTGCGTGGTCATGAGATGTTCAGAGAAAGGAACGGCCGGGCCGGTCGGACGGACACGGGAAGCTTGGGGATCCGGGTGGTCGATAGCGCTGTGGGGCGCTGCGGTCAACGGCGCGCGAGCACCTTGCGAAAGGGACGGCTTGACTTGCGTGGTTGCCGGGTACAGGCGTCGGCAGGTGCCCGACCGGCTGCCAATTCAAGCCCCACCAACCCCATGAAGCACTCCGTCACCCTTCGATCGATCGCTGTGCCGCGGACGCCCGCCGCAGTCGCCGCCATGGTTGCGCCTCACTCGTGGCGGGCCCTGCTGCCGGCGTGCCTGGCGCTGCTGCTGGTCTGGCCGCAGAACAGTGCGGAGGCGGTCGAACCGCCGCCAAACGTGATCATCATCTTCACCGACGACCAGGGCTACGGCGACGTCGGCGTGTTCGGGGCCGAGGGCTACCAGACGCCGCATCTCGACCGGATGGCGGCCGAGGGTGTGCGATTCACCGATTTCTACGTGTCCAACCCCGTCTGCACGGCCTCGCGCGCGGCGCTGATGACGGGCTGTTATCATGTGAGGGTCGGGCTGCAGGGCGCGCTGGGGCCGCGCTCGGAACTCGGGCTGAATCCGGACGAGGTCACCATTGCCGACATGCTCAAGGCGCAGGGCTACCACACCGCGTGTTTCGGCAAGTGGCATCTGGGCCGGCCACCCGAACTGCTGCCGGCGGCCCAGGGGTTCGACGAGTATTTCGGCATTCCCTACTCGAATGACATGTGGCCTTATCATCCCGAGAACCCGCAGGCCTGGCCCGACCTGCCGCTCATCGAGGGCACCGAGGTGGTCAACCCTGCGGTGACGGCCGAGGACCAGCAGCAGTTCACCACCTGGTTCACCGAGCGCGCGGTGGAGTTCATCGATCGCCATCACGAGGAGCCGTTTTTCATCTACCTGGCGCACCCGCAGCCGCACGTGCCGCTGTTCGTGTCGGACAAGTTTGCCGGCACCACCGAGCTGGGGTTGTATGGCGACGTGATCGCGGAACTCGACTGGTCGGTGGGGGAGGTCCTCGCCGCGCTGGAGCGACACGGCATCGGCGACCGCACGCTGGTGGTGTTCACCAGCGACAACGGCCCGTGGTTGTCCTATGGCGACCACGCCGGTTCGGCGGGGCCGTTGCGCGAGGGCAAGGGCACCACCTGGGACGGCGGCACGAGGGTGCCGTTCATCGCCCGCTGGCCTGGAACCATCCCGGCGGGCGGGGTGGTGTCGGAGCCGGCGATGACCATCGACCTGCTGCCGACCATTGCGCATTACACCGGCGCCGAACTGCCGGAGTGGCCGATCGACGGACGCAACATCGCGCCGTTGCTGGAACAACACGAAGATGCCGCCAGTCCGCACGAGGCGCTGTTCTTCTTCCATAACACCCGCGAGCTGCAGGCGGTCCGGTCAGGGCCGTGGAAGCTGGTGTTCCCGCACCGCTACCGGACCATGGACGGCCAGGAGCCGGGCCGCGGCGGCATCCCCGGGAGGTATCGCCAGCGTGACACCGGGCTGGCCCTTTACCGGGTGGACACGGACCCCGGCGAAGGCGAGAACCTGGCACCCGGACATCCGGAGGTGGTGCGGCGGCTGAGCGACCTGGCGGATGACATGCGCCTCCGGCTGGGAACGCCGGATGGTCACGGCACGGAGAACCGTGAGCCGGGCCGGGCGCAACCGGTGAGCGTGACGTTGCCCGCAGACAGGTGAGCGGCGCGGGAATGATTCCGGACGGCGGTTGGATGTCTCCAGGGTGTCTCTTCGCGGGATTGCCGTGGCTCCAGCGCTCAACATCCCGCCAGGCCGACCAAGCGGGCGACGGCCGATCGTGCCTCGGACAGGTAGTGCCCGCCGAACAGGTTGGCGTGATTGAGCAGGTGATAGAGATTGTAAAGCCGGGCTCGCAGTTCGGCACCAGGCGCTGGCGGCAATTGCCCATGATAGGCGCGGTAGAACACCGGGCTGAAACCGCCGAACATCCGGCTGAAGGCAATATCGGTCTCGGCGTCGCCAAGGTAGGTGGCAGGATCAAACAACACCGGTTCGGCGTCCGGTTCCGCGGCTGCGGCGTTGCCGCCCCAGAGATCGCCGTGCAGCAGTGACGGCTGGGGCTGGTGGTCGCGCAGGATGATGTCGCTGGCCTGGTAAAGCCTGGCGATCGGCCAGCCGATGGTCGCGCGCCCCTCGTCGCGTCGGGCCAGCAGCTCGAGCTGCGGCCGCAGGCGCTGTTGGCGGAAAAATTCGGCCCAGCTTTCGGTGAACGGGTTCGGCTGGGGTGTGGCGCCGATGAAATTGTCGCGTGGCCAGCCGTAGCCCCGGCCCCCCAACTCCTCTGGCGGCGGGGCATCGTGCTGGCTGGCCAGGGCGGTGCCGAGCGCGCGGTCGGCAGCCTCGGTGCGAGGTGTCATGGGGATCCACTCGAGGGCCAGGAACGCCCGGCCATCGTCCAGCCGTCCCGAGGCCGCCACGCCCGGCACCCGCACGCGGCCGCAGGCGGCCAAAGCCGTCAGGGCGTCGGCCTCGGCTTCGAACCCGGCCAGGTGGTTGCCGCTGTTGATCTTCACGAACACCGCCGGGCCGTGTTCGTCGCCGAGCCGCCCGGCGGTGTGGATGCAGCCGCCGCCGACCTCCTTCCAGCCGCCGCCCACGCGCGGGCCGCCGGCGGTTTCGATCGCGTGGGCCAGGGCTTCGGTGTCGATCATGGTAGGCGCGGCCTGTGTTGATGGTGCGTCAAGTCAGGCCCGTGGGCCGGTTCAGGCCGGGGAGTCCCCGCCGTTTTCGAGCTGGTCAAGCAAGCCGCGGCAGCTGTCTTCGAGCAGGTCGAGCACCTGCTCGAAGCCGTCGTCGCCACCGTAGTAGGGATCCGGCACCTCGCCCGCCTCGTGTCCGGTCAGGAAATCGACCATCAGGCGGAGTTTGTGGTGATGGCGGCCGGAGGGATCGAGTTGCCTGAGGTCGCGCAGGTTGTCGGGGTCCATCGCCAGCACCAGGTCGAATGCCTCGAGGTCGTCGGCGTTCACCTGGCGGGCGCTGCCATCAATGACGATGCCGCGCCGGCGGCCTGCGCTGCGCATGCGGGGGTCGGGCGGGTTGCCGACGTGATAGCCACGGGTGCCGGCGCTGTCGCACTGGAAGCGCCCGTCCGCTCCGTATTCGGCCAGCACTTGCCGCATCACACACTCGGCTGCGGGCGACCGGCAGATATTGCCCATGCACACAAACAGCAATCGTTTCATGCCGCCGATCTTCCACGGCAACGGGGAGCGCCGCAACCGCGGTTTTGACGTCGCCGACCCGGCTGGCGGCGTGGTCTTGTGCCGTGGTCCCCGCCGCGGCCGGGTTGGCGCGATGTCTTGGGATCCATTGATCCGGGGCCGGGCGGGCGAGCGGCGAGCGGCGGGCGGGGTTGCGGAGGCAACCGGTGTCGGGGGCTTTCCCGGGCTTCTCCGGGGAGTGCAAAACAAAACCGATTCTCAGCTTGCAACCCTCCGGCCATGGCCTAGACTCCCCGTCCCATGTCGAAGAAAACCGGCAGCGCCAAAACCAGGAAAGCCGTAGCCAAGCGCTTCAAGGTGACCGGGACCGGCAAGATCAAGCGTTTCCGCCAAGGAAAGCGCCACCTGCTTCAGTCGAAGAACCGCAAGCGTAAGCGCCGTCTCCGGACGGGCACGCTGGTGGCAGAGGTGGACGCCCCTTCGGTGCATCGCAATCTTCCGTTCTCCTGAGCCGGACCCGTTCCGCTCCACCCGAAGCGCGGCCCGGCCGCGTCCCTGCCACAACCTGGCAGGCCATCCAGCCCGTCTGACCCGCTGCATTGCGGGTCGAGGACAAGTGAGGCGGCGGATGGAATCGATCACAACCGCTTGTCCCCTGTCAGACATCCATGCCACGTGCCACCAACTCCGCCGCCAGTCGAAAGCGGCGCAAACGCGTCCTGAAAGCCGCCAAGGGCTTCCGCGGCGCCCGTTCCAAGCTGTTCCGCTACGCCAAGGACGCCGTCCGCAAGGCCAAGCAATACAACTACCGCGACCGGAAGAACCGCAAACGCACCTTCCGCCAGCTCTGGATCACCCGCATCAACGCCGCCGCCCGCGGCCGCGGCCTGACCTACAACCGCCTCGTCGAAGGCCTCATCGCCGCCGGCATCGAGGTCGATCGCAAGGTGCTGGCCGACCTCGCCGTGCACGACGAGGAGGCGTTTGGCAAAATCCTCGAGCAGGCGCAAGCCGCCCTGGAGGCCAAACAACAGCAACAGCAGCAGTCCGACGTCGAGGCCACACCCGCCGCCTGACCCGCGACCGCCGCTTGCCTGTCCCGTTCGCGAC